>CAZEOC010000159.1:0-8368 GCA_964513525.1 uncultured Saprospiraceae bacterium
CTACAAACATGATCAAAGCAATCTTTGCAAAATCTGATGTCTGGAATCTCTGATTGATCCAAGGAATATTAATCCATCTTCTTGCATCATTAATATTCACACCAAAAAATAAAGTGTAAACCAACAAAGGCACTGCAATCGTAATCATTATTGGCGCCCATTGTGAATATCTCAAATAGTGTAAATAATGTGCTAAATACATTAAAACTAACCCGCCACATAATAAGACAATATGTTTCATAATGTAACTATTAGAACTCTTAGATTGATATTCTAATGTTCCAGTTGCACTATAAACAGCCAATATCGAAAAGACGGAAAGTAGTGCGACTACTAACCAAATCACTCGATCTCCCTGCAATGTCTTTAAAAATGTACCCACTTCTTTTTATGTGAGAATTTAGATTTTAGATATTAGACTTTAGACTAAAAAATCTAAAATTCAATATCTAACGTCTAACTTCTAATATATAACGTCTAATTCTTCAACTGCTTTCCTAAACAATTCTCCTCGATGTACATAATTTCGAAATAAATCAAAACTTGCACAGGCTGGTGAAAGTAAGACGGCATCTCCACTTTGAGCCGTGTGTGAAGCGATGCGAACCGCATCGGCTGCCGTCTGTACTGACCTTTCACTAAAATATAACCATAAAAACTCTTCTTTCAATTTTGAATTATCAACACCCAAACAAATCATTGCCTTTACCTTTTCTTTGACCAAAGGCATGATTTCACTGTAATCATTTCCTTTATCAACTCCACCGACAATCCATATTACAGGCTTGTCCATTGCTAATAAGGCAAATTTCACTGCATCCACATTTGTAGCTTTGCTATCATTGATATATTCTACACCATTGATAGTTGCGATTGTTTCTAATCTATGTGGAACAGCTTGGAAAGTTTTTAACCCTTCTAAGATTTGCTCGTCTGTGATACCACAACTTTTTGCGGCAACAATTGCACAACTTGCATTAAAATAATTGTGCGGACCTTTTATGGTTAAATCAGATTTTGCGAACTGACTTTCGTCAATTTTTATATATTCTGATTGATAATTTTCATTATTAATACTCACTTTTTGAGTAGTAATTTCATTAGCTGAAAGCCAATTTGTCATTAATTCATTTTCATTATTAAAAATGAAAACATCTTTTACTCCTAAACTTTGTGCAATTCGGAATTTCGAATCCACATAGTTTGATAATTTATATTCATATCTATCCAAATGGTCTGGCGATATATTTAATAAAATCGCTACATTCGGCTGAAAATCAAAGCAATAATCTAATTGAAAGCTACTGACTTCCAAGACATAAAAATCAAAATCATTTAAAGCAACTTGTTTCGCAAAAGATTGACCAATATTTCCGCCAACTGCTACATTCAAACTTGCTTTTTCAAATAAATGATAAATCAAACTCGTCGTTGTCGTTTTTCCATTACTTCCTGTAATTGCGACAACTTTAGTATTTGGATTTTTTATTTTCAATTGTCGAAAACCAAATTCAATTTCATCAATTATTTCAACTTTCAACGATTTCAACTTTTTGATAATCGGTGCTTTATCAGGAATACCAGGACTTTTTATAACCAAATCAACATTCAAAATTTGTGCTTCTGTATGTTGTTTTTCCTCGTATTCTATTTCGTATTTTTCTAATTCTGTTTTATACTTTTCTCCAATCTTCCCAAAATCTGAAACAAAGACTTCTGCACCAATTTCATTTGCTAAAATTGCTGCTCCTACTCCACTTTCTCCAGCTCCTAAAATACAGATTTTCATAATTTACTCCTTAACTAAATCTACGATTTCACCGACTTTCAACTTTTCAAAATCTAAATCATTTTTCAATTGAAAAGCGAATAAATCTATTCTTTGATTTCCATTTTCATCAATCGACCTCGGTTGCGTTATAAAAGGTTTAATTGGAACATTTCTCAATTTTGATTTTTCCGTTACTTCAAATTTTTCCGTTATATCCAAACTAATTGCAGTAATAAAATAACCTCGATTAGTAATTTTAAAAATCGCTTCAATCTGAAATTTCATCTGTAGTTTTTTTCATCAGCGAAGCGGTCGTCACTCGTCAAGAGAGCAAAGCGAACGATTCGTCTAACGTACCTTCAACGTTATCACCGTCAAAACCGCCAAAATTATCCCAATTATCCAAAAGCGAGTTACGATTGTTACTTCGTGCCAACCTTTCTTCTGATAATGATGATGCAATGGCGACATTAAAAATATTCTACGACCTTCACCATATTTCTTTTTTGTATATTTAAAATAAGCAACTTGCAAAATCACAGATAAATTCTCTGCTAAGAAAATTCCACAAAGTATTGGAATCAGCCATTCTTTACGAATAATAATTGCCATCGCAGCGATAATTCCACCAAGTGTCAAACTTCCAGTATCCCCCATAAAAACCTTCGCTGGATAAGCATTGTACCACAAAAAACCCAAACATCCACCTAAGACACAACCAATAAAAACAACAACTTCTGCTGAATCTGGAATGTATAGAATCCCCAAATATTCGGAGAAAACTGAATTTCCAGATACGTAAGTCAAAATTCCTAAAGTGGCTACGATAATTGCCGAAGTTCCTGTCGCTAAACCATCTAAACCATCAGTCAAATTTGCTGCATTAGAAACTGCCGTTACAATAAAAATCACTAAAGGAATGAAAATAATCCAAGCTAAATGCTCTAAGTTTTGTCCGAAAATGCTCAAAATATCTGCATAGTCAAACGAATTATTTTTCAAAAATGGCAAATTCGTAATCGCCGTTTTCACATTATAACTTATCTCTCCAGTTACATCATCTATAATCGTTTCCACTACTTCATATCCATAAGTTTCCACCATTTCAGCCGACATTCTCACAGTAACTTTTTCACTAAAAAACATCACTGAACCAACGATTATTCCTAAACCAATTTGACCTAAAATCTTATATCTTCCTGCTAATCCTTCCTTACCTCTTTTTAATTTTAGATAATCATCCAAAAAGCCAATAATTCCCATCCAAACCGTACTCAATAACAAAATTTGAATATAAATATTCTCCAAATCTGCCATTAAAACAGTCGGGACAATGATTGCAAGAATGATAATGATTCCGCCCATAGTTGGCGTTTTCTTTTTCAATTCTTCTCCCGGTAATCCCAAAGCACGTTGCTTTTCAATCACCTGAAAATTTTGAATCATTTTGATAATTCGTCCACCAAAAATCAGTGAAATCGTCAATGAAATCAAAATCGCAATTCCAGCTCTGAATGTGATAAATTGAAACAAACTCGCTCCTGTGAACTGATAATTTTGTTCCAAAAAATCGAATAAAAAATATAACATGGTTACTTGATGCTTGATACTTGATACTTGTTTCTATCTGCTAATAATTGAATTTTGTTTTTTAATACTTAACTACATTTTTAAAATAGCTTCATTCAATATCCAGCATCCAGTATCAAGTATCCAGTAAGTTTTTCGTTAATTCTTCTTTATCATCAAAGTGATGTTTCACACCTTTAATGTCTTGATATTTTTCGTGTCCTTTTCCTGCTACTAAAATCACATCATTTTCTTGTGCCAAAGTACAAGCTGTTTTGATGGCTTGTTTTCGGTTTTCAATCGTCAAAACTCGTGCAGTTGCATAAGCAGGAACACCTTTTTCCATTTCCTTCAAAATCTCATATGGATTTTCCGTTCTCGGATTATCCGAAGTCAAAATTACTTGTTGACTCAAATCAGCAGCCGTTTTTGCCATAATCGGTCGCTTCTTTCTATCTCTATCTCCACCACAGCCAACAACAGTAATTATTCTACCATTACCATTTTTCACCCCTTCGATTGTTGTCAAAACCTTTTCCAAAGCATCAGGCGTATGTGCATAATCTACAATTGCCACGATATTTTTCTCAGGTGAAACGATGTATTCAAATCGTCCTTCAGCAGAAGTTAGATTCGACAAAACTGTCAATACTTCTGTTGCGTCATGCCCCAAAAGTGTTGCTGTTCCATAAGCTGCTAATAAATTATAAGCATTAAACTCACCAATCAAACGACTATGAAATTCTTGTCCACTCAAATTCAATTGCAAACCTAAAAGTGAATTTTCAATTATTTTCGCTTTAAAATCTGCCATTTGTCGTACGGCATAAGTTTGCTTTTTCGCTTTTGTATTTTGCAACATCACCATTCCTCGTCGGTCGTCAATATTGGTCAATGCAAAAGCATTTTTATTCAAATCATCAAAGAACTTTTTCTTTGCGTTTATATAATTTTTAAAGGTTTTGTGATAATCTAAATGATCATGCGTAATATTTGTAAAAACGCCACCATCGAAATCTAAACCTGCAATTCTTTCCTGATTTATCGAGTGCGAACTCACCTCCATAAAAGCATAATCACAATTATTATCGACCATTTTTGCCAATAATTCATTCAAAGCAACAGGATTCGGAGTGGTATGCGTCGCTGGAATTACTTGATGTCCAATTTTATTTTCAACCGTTGATAACAAGCCAGTTTTGTAGCCCATTTCCATAAATAGTTTATATAAAATTGTCGCAGTTGTCGTCTTTCCGTTTGTTCCAGTAATACCGACTAATTTTATTTTTTCCGAAGGATTTTCATAAAAATTACTCGCCATTTCGCCCAATGCTTTCGCTGAATTATCAACTACAATATAAATTATTGCTTCCGCTAACTCTGTTGGCAATATTTCACAAACTATCGCTTTCGCTCCTTTTTCAATTGCTTTTTCGATGTAATCATGTCCATCAACCTGCGTTCCTTTGACTGCAACAAACACACTTTCACTATCAACTTTTCGAGAATCAAATTGAATATTACTTACCGTAATATTTTGATTTCCAATCGTTTGATTAGTTTTAATATTTTCTAATATGTTTGTTAATTCTTGCAAATTATATCTTATGTTTCAACTCACCCCAACCCCTCTCTTAAAAAAGAGGGGCTTTCAAATCTCAACTCAATGCAAATTGCGAAGTTGAGTTTTACTACCCTCTCTTTTAAGAGAGGGGTTAGGGGTGAGTTCAATTATTTTCTATTATTTCAAAGTTAAATACATTCTCATACCCATTTTCACAGTTCGTCCAGCTGGTACAGATTGCTGTACAACCTTTCCTTTTCCTTTCACGACATAAACCGTTATTCCTTGTTCTTCCAATTTATAAACTGCATCTCGTAAACCCATTCCTTTAACATTAGGAACGACTTTTTTTGGTATTCTTTTTTGTCCTTGTAACAACATTGAACTACTATCAATATCAACTATCGTCCAATCTTCCTCTACATTATTATAATTCAAACCCAAATAACTCAATGCCGTTTTATAATCTTCTGTATAACCAATTGAATAAACTGGTAATTGACGATGTGTGAATTCTGGTCTCGGAAGTTCATTTACAGCAATATGTGAAGCCGTTTCTTTGACATGACATTTATCAGCAATTTCCTTAAAAACTGGTGCCGCAACTTTACTTCCGTAAAATTCTCCCTGAGGATCCGTTATTACGACAATACAAGAATAAACAGGATTATTCGCAGGAAAATAACCAGCAAAAGAAGCTTGATATTTCAAAGCTTCTCCCTTAGCTAATTTAGCATAATTCCGTTGTGCAGTTCCTGTTTTACCAGCAATTCGATACGTTTTTGGTCGAATATTATTTGCTGTACCATTTTCAATTACACCTTCCAAAAGCTCTTTTGCTTTTTTAATAGTTGAAGGTCGAGCGATTTGCTCATCAATTGCAATCGGTGCAAATGTTTCTGTCGTTTTTCCAAATTCTTGAATTTCAGAAACCAAATACGGTTTCATCATTCTTCCATCATTTGCAACAGCATTATAAAAAGTCAATAGTTGTAAAGGCGTAATTTCCATTTCATAACCAATTGACATCCAAGGAGTAGTTGTTCCACTCCAATTATCCTTTTCTTCATCAGGCGATTTCAAATAAGGTGACTTTTCACCCGTAATTTCTATTCCTGTCTTTTTATCTAAATGAAACTGTTTTAATCTTTTGATAAAATCAGTTCTTTTTCCTTTTCTTTCATAATTCTCAAAAGCCATTCTCGCCATTCCAACATTAGAAGAAATTTCGAATGCTTTTCTTACCGTCGTTGAATCCAATAAGTGATAAGAAGCATCTTGCATCGGCTCACCGTAGAATTCGTATTTTCCTTTATTAATAAAAATTGTATCCTCCAAATCCACCGCTTTATCTTCTAATAAAGCCATCATAGTTGCTAATTTGAAAGTCGAACCAGGTTCTGATTTTGTCCCAATTGCGTGATTATAATTTTCATAATAATTTCCATTCGTTGTTTTTCCAATATTCGCAATTGCTTTAATCTTACCAGTTTTCACTTCCATCACAATCGCACAACCATATTCAGCATTATATTTTTTCAAAGCTTTCAATAAAGCATTTCCAGCTACATCTTGAATATCTACATTTATTGTCGTTACAATATCAGCACCTCTTTTCGGCTCAATCTCAGAAATCTCATTTAATGGAATCCATTGTCCACCAGAAATACGTTGCATCAATTGTTTCCCAGACTCACCACTCAAAACATCATCGTAATATTCCTCTAAACCAACTTTCTTTTCACCATTTACATAGCCAATTGTACGATGTGCCAACATTCTATATGGTTTACTTCGCTTCGATTGTCTATTCACAATGATTCCACCAGCATACGGACCTAATTTAAATAATGGAAAGGTCTTAATCACTTGTAACTCTGGATAAGTGACGCTTTTCGCAATAAAAAGATAACGTTTGTTACTCTGTCTTGCTTCAATCAAATACTGTTTAAAATCTTCTTTTGTACTAAATCTATCTTTTACCCAAGGCATTAAAGAAGTTGCTAAAGTATCTACATTCTCCTCAAACATTTTCTGGTCCATGGCAGGCGGACGAGTATCCATTCTAACTTCATAAAATGGCAACGAACTCGCCAATAAACTACCATCTTCTCCCATTATACTGCCTCTTTCGGCTTTTACAGGACGAAAATCAACATGAATCGCATCTCGTTTCTGTTTCCAATATGGACCTTCCACGATTTGAATCCTTGCAGTTTTAACAAAAATCGCCAAAGCAATAATCATTAAAAAACCCAAGACAGAATAGATTCTTATTAATATTTCGTTTTTTATTTCCACTTAGTGAATTCGTGATTAGTTACTTAGTAAATTAGTTCGTTTTCTGTCTAACTCTTCTTTTTTAAAGGAAAAGTCTTCCTATTAATAGTCAAAACTCATATATAAATTGGAAAGCAATTTTCCATTATCAATTATCAATTATCTTAATCGTTTTAGGCGGCGTTCTCAATTCATCTAAACCCAAGTCTCTATCGTCTGCCTCTTTTGCCACTTCCGATTGCATACTATTCAACATCAAATCCGTTTTAATCGACAAATATTCCCAACTCAACTTTTGAATATCTTTCTGTAAAGTTTGAATCTTACGAACTTTACGTTCCGCATATCGAGCATTAGCAATATAAATAAAGCCTAAAAAAGCAATGAAAAATATAAACGGTAGATTTTTCATTACCCAGTTCGTTGTATCCAAAGAAAAAGGCATTTTCTTCTTCACCATTCCCCATCTTGTATTTTTCTTTGCCATACTTTTTTGAACTTCAGAAGTCAGACCGCTTTGCTGTCAGACCACCTTTTGTTGTCAGAAAAAATCAGAAGTCAGACTATTTCATTATGAAAATCGAGTTGCTTTTTCTATTAAAACCAACTTGAATATTTTAATTATTGCTACTAATTATATCTTTTTTAAACAAATAAATCTGCCATTTAAAACCTTTTTATTTATCAGATTTCTCACTTCTGACAGCAAAGCGGTCTGACAGCCAAAGGCGGTCTGACTTCTGACTCTATATTTTCTCCGCTATTCTCAATTTCGCACTTCTTGCTCTTGAATTTCTTTGTAGTTCTTGAGCTGTTGCTTCTACTGCTTTCTTTGTAATTAATTTAAAAGGTCGATGAATATGTCCGTAATCATCTTTGATGAATTCGCCATCAAAAGTTCCTTTTTTTGTGAAATTTTTCACTGGTCTATCCTCCAAAGAATGATAAGACATGATTACTAATCTGCCACCAGGTTTTAATACTTCTAAACTATCTTTCAAGAAATCTTGCAATGCTCCAACTTCATCATTCACCTCCATTCTCAAAGCCTGAAAAACTTGTGCTAAATACCTCGGACGTTTTCCACGAACCAAAGGATCTAACAAAGTCAAAAATTCAGAAATCGTCTTAACTTTCTTAATTTCTCTTTGTGCTACAATGGCTTCCGCCAATGTTTTAGAATT
>CAZEOC010000160.1:0-8361 GCA_964513525.1 uncultured Saprospiraceae bacterium
CCCCATTTGCCAATTAATATTTAAGTCTTTCACTAAAAAACTTGCTACATTTTGGCGACCTCGATTAGACATAAAACCAGTTATATTCAATTCCCGCATATTAGCATCTATGAAAGGAACGCCAGTTTCTCCTTTTGCCCAACGTTCAAAAACTTGAAAGTCATCATTCCAATTTTCCTCGATTTCTCCCTTACTTCCTCCTTTCTGAAAAATTTTGTTTCCATGTTTTTTAGCCATCAAACGGAAGAAATCTCGCCAAAGTAATTCAAAAATCATCCAATAGGTTGATTTATTCTTTTTAACTGTCTTTTCATACCGTTTGATTGCATGGTAAATCATTTTTGGAGAAATACAACCAAGTGCTAACCAAGCTGAAAACTTAGAGGAATAATTTTGACCTATTAAACCATTTCTGGTTTCTTTATAAGTCGATATATGATTGGTAGTAAATAAATAATCTTCTAAACGTGCTAATGCCGCAGATTCTCCACCTTTGAAATGAATTGCTGCACGATTATCTTCTTCAAAGTTTTCTTGTCCTAAATCTTCGATTGTAGGCATCTCCCCTACTTCGTATCTAAATGACCAAGGTTTGAAAGTTTGAGGCGTTGGAATTAAATCTCGAATTTGTACGAAGCGCTCTACTTCTTTTCTAAAATGCGTAAATATATCTGGAGTATGTGCTACCGGAAAAGGCAAATCTTGTGTGTAATACAACATTTTACCTCGATAATAGTATAATTCTCGTCCAATTGACCATAATTCCTTTTCAACTGCATCTTGAACCTTTATCTCTTCATCAGTTCTTTCGACATTACAAAAAACCCAAGCAGCGCTTAATTCTTCTGCCAAAGCGGGAACTATTTCTTCGGGTTTTCCTGTACGGACGATTAAATTTATGCCTCTATCTTCAAATGATTTTCTTAAATCAGCGACACTTTCAATGATAAATTTTGTTCTAAATTTTCCTGTTTTAGGAAATCCATAGTTTGTTTTTTCTGTAAATTGACGTTCATCAAAAACATAAATCGGAACAATTTCATCTCCACGTTTCATTGCTTCTGTCAATGCTTCGTTATCGTGTAATCTTAAATCTTGACGAAACCAAACTATCACTTTACGATTATAACTCATGAACTATCACTTTTATTTGTATAAATATTTGTTACCAAACAAAAGGAATGTGACAATGTTGAAAAATTAGTATGATTTTTTTCCTCAATCTTAGTATTAAATCCCTAAAACAAAAAAATCGAATACTGAATTATAATTCAGTATTCGATTTTTGTAATTTTCAACTATTAATTAAAACTATCGTTTAATCACTTTTTGAGTATAAGTACGAGAAGCTGTTTTAATTTTTAATAAATAAATTCCAGCTTCTAAACTCGATAAATCTACTAAATTGTCTTCTGCATTTTTAGATTTAAAAAGTTTCTCTCTTTTTACAACTATTCCCATACTATTGAAAACATCAACTTCAAATCCTTTACCTTCTTCGATTTTTATATCAATGTTCGCTTCGTCTAATATAAATTTAGGCGTAACCATAATTTGGAAATCAGCCGCAGCATTATTTTGCTTTTGCGTATAACTTATTTTCCTTTCTTCCTTTATTGGTTGAATAGGCTCAACATTCGGTGATTTTACGGGTAATTCATTAAAATAAGTATTTAGAAAAGCCGCATTGTTACATTCCATTGCGGTAATTTTTGCACCCATTTTAGTTTTAGTAATAATATCACCAGTCATAATATCAATTACATACAATGATTTTGTTCTATTAACATCGGAACCATTGTAAATATATAATCCTTCTTTTTGCTCAAAAGTAGAACCACCAAGGCTTACACCTTTCAAGTCTCTCATTGGAGCAATAATTACAGGACGAGCCTCTAAAGGAACAATCTCTACAAAGAAAAACTGTTCTGTATTAGAACGTTTACGGCACATACCATAAAGTTTACTATCATTCACATCGTATTGCAATTCATAAAAGTAAAAACCATCAATAATAGAACTTGCTAATATTTGACGATTTACAATATCAACCACATATAATCTTTCATTATAATTTTTATCCGTTCCCGCAAAAATATAGAAACTATTATTAGAATCGAATGCAGTAACACCAAGAGATACAGATTTTAAATCAGGTAAATCCATTACACTTGATACAACATTATTATCAATTTCAATGATTTCTAATGTACTTCTTGTTTCCGAATGACGAATACCAAAGAACTTCTGTAAACGCATATCATAATGTACATCAACTGGAGCTTGTTTGAAAGATATTGGCTGTTGAGCCATATCTCCCGAAGTTGCATCTATAACATACATTTGATAATCATCCGTAGAACTTTCCTTTGCCCAAATCAACAATTCATTCGTAATATGATTGAATGCAGTTGTTCCCTTAGATAAAGATTTTAATTGTCCTAATTCTGCTAAAACCTCCGTATTTCCCGCTTCGGTATGAATCTTTAAAAATTGTTCAGAAACTACCAAACCACGATTTTCTGCACCTGCTTTACCAAGAGCAAAAATCTCATAATCATCTTGAGCTGATGCTGAAGAAATTATTAAAAATGATAGAATTATAGTTATAAGTCGCATTAATGATATTTTTATATTAAATGTACATACATCGTACCGTATTGGTTATTTAATTCCTAAATTACCAAAAAAAAATATTTATTACATTATAATAATAATAGTGACGCTGTTTTTTGGAATAAATCACACTTTTTTGCCACTTTTTTAATTATTAATGAAGTTAAGGAATTTATAATAAATAAAATGAAAAATTATGTTTTTAAAACGATTTAAATCACTCCAAAATCCAGACATGTATCATGGCTGGGGAAAACAAAAATCTTACTTTGAAGGTTGGTATTTTAAATTAATTGACCCAACTGAACAGTACGCAATTGCCGTAATTCCAGGGATTTCGATGTCAAAAACTGGAGAAAAACATAGTTTTATTCAAATATTAGATGGAAAAAAATGTACAGCGGAATATTTGACTTTTGATGCAGACGATTTTCAACCTGATGAAAATCGCTTTTTTCTAAACCTAAAAGAGAATCAATTTTCTGCTGATTTTATTCAATTAGATTTGAATTATCTAAAAGGAAAAATTACTTTTCAAGATACTCAACCCATTGATACTTCGATTATTTCACCTGGAATAATGGGAATCTTTTCTTATATCCCTTTTATGGAATGTTATCATGGAGTTGTGAGTATGAATCACAGATTGAAAGGTAGTTTAGAAATAGATGGTAAAGAAGTTGATTTTACAGGTGGAAAAGGATATTTAGAAAAAGATTGGGGAAAATCTTTTCCAAATTCTTGGATTTGGATGCAAACGAATCATTTTGAACATCACGAAGCTTCTTTAATGGTTTCTGTTGCCAAAATTCCATTTTTAGGTTTTCATTTTAATGGCTTTTTAATTTCTCTTTGGATTGAAGGTAAATTTTATCGTTTTGCAACTTATACTGGAGCAGTATTGAAAAGTGCGAAAGTATTAGATAATCGTGTGGAATTAGTATTTAAAAATGGAAAAATGCGATTAGAAGTAGTCGCTTATAAAGGTGCAACTGGAGAATTAATTTCTCCAATTTCTGGTAATATGACTGGAAAAGTGAATGAAAGTATAGATGCTAAAATACATTTGAAACTCTTCAAAAAAGATCAATTAATTTTTGATGATTATGGTAATAATGCAGGTTTAGAAGTTGCTGGACCTTATGAAGAATTATTAAAGTAAATATTTTTTTTATGCTAATGAATTGAAATGGATTAATTTATTGAGCGGTGCATTTTGAAAAGGAAGATTGTTAATTCTATTCAAGCACTTAGTGAAGCGTAAAGAATAAGTTCGACATTTTTAAACTTGCTCTTCACTTATCGGTCTAATATATCATCGAAATTTCGTTTTCTATAACTTTCTTCATCATACATTTTTTCGCTATAAAAAAGCAATATACATATACAGATTCCATAGATAAGTAATAACCAACTTAATATTGGAACTCTATTATTGGTATATTCTATGGATAAAATGACAAACCAAATTACAATTCCCGTAATAAATAAAACTAAAGCGATGATTCTCGCCCACTTCAGTTTCAAAAATATTCCTAATCCTGCAATACTTCCTAAAACGGAACATATCACAAAAAAAGTAAACGATTCTGACCAGATTAATGGTGTTTCAAATAACCAATTCAAGTACAATTGATAACCAACAATTGGTAAACCCAGAAAGCAAGGCACTAATATTATTATATTTGTTAATATTTGTTTATCCATTTCGATTTACTTTTTTCATACATCAAACATAGTAATTTTGTTATTTGAAATCCTAAATTTTCATTAGATTATTATCAAATCAATGTGTAGAAAGCCTAAAATACTGTGTGAATAAGTTTTATCATTATTTAGCAATTGACTTAAACGGTTTTCTAAAAACATCATTATAAATAAAGAATATGTCTAATTTTCAAAAAGAATTTATTGAAAACTCTGTTTATAGATTGGAAGAATCTACTCGAATGATTATAAAAACATTTGAATCGCTTGATGAAGAAGATATTTGGAAAGTACCAAATTCAGCTTCAAATACAATCGGAAACCTAATTTTGCATTTGTGTGGAAATATTACCCAATATGCAATTGCATCTTTAGGAGAACAAACCGATAATAGAGAAAGAGATGCAGAATTTGAAACAAAAGGTGGTTGGACGAAGGAAGAATTATTAAAAAAATTAGTAAATACTACTAATCATGCAAAATCAACCGTTCAAAATGCAACTGAAGCACAACTTCTCAAAAAGCGATATGTACAAGGATTTCATTTCTCAGGAATTGGTATTATTATACATGTTGTAGAACATTATTCTTACCACACTGGACAAATTGCATTCTGGACAAAATTATTAAAAAATGAAGCACTTGGTTTCTATGATGGATTAGATTTGAATATTAAGGATTAAGGCAACAAGAATAAATAACCTAAAAAGAAAAAGGGTTTCATTACAATCGGAAAGATGATGCAGAGAGAGCGTCAAATAATTGTGTTAACAATTAAAACATCTTTTTTCTTGTAAGAAACCCTTTTTATAGTGGTGTGTTTTCAAAAAATTGAAGCAAACATTTTAAATAAATTTCTATAAACCTATTGTAAAATATTCATTTGCTAAGTTTGGTGTAAACTTAGTGTTTTCATAGTGTCTACAAGTTTTCCTTGTTTACAATACAAATATAGAAGCTATATTGTACTAATAAAAATTAGTAACATAGGTATTATGTTAACGCTTCCTTTGGGATTGTTAAAGTAGAATATGACTGATTTAACGTGTACACGATTTCAGTATAATTCTTACTTTACAATAAATTTGTCAACATAAATGACTTCATTTCCATCTTTCAAAAAGTAATAATATAAACCACTTTCTAATTTTATAAATTTCAAATAACTAAAATTCATAAAATCATTATTAGAATTCAGTTTCAGTTTTTGTTCAATTATTGGTCGAACTCCAGTATTTTGAGCAAATTGATTTGGAAATACTTCTAAACTCAAATTGCTATTTTGTTTATCATTTTTATTCCAATATCCTTTTATTTCGACCTTTACTTTATCTGCTTTTCTTGTCAAAACTTCATTATGTTGAGGAGTTGTCAATTCTATTTTTTCAGTTTGCTGCTCATTTTTAGCAATGAAAGTTTCAAAATATTGATTAATCTCAAAAGACGATGTTTCAATAGATTCTTCGGCAACAATAGCATTTCTACTTGTTGGCACTTCTACTTCATCAACAGTTAATTCTGTATTTTCAATATTCTTCTTACAGTTTACAAATATTAAAACCGATATAATTAATAATAGATATTTCATCTCTTTGGCTTTTAACAATAGTTTAGTTAAGGTTATTCTTACGAATAACTTTCTTTTCCAATTTTTTGGACTTTAAAAATAATTGCACGTAACACAATTAATAAATGATTCCACAAATTAGGAATAATCCCGAAATGGTTTTTCAATACTTGAAACCTGTCATTTAGAGATTGTTGATGTTTTTGTTTAGAAACACCGCCAATCAAAAAGTTAGCGACAGTCAATTTCGTATTTACATTCTCACGGCTTTTTTTCAATATTTTAATTACCCAATCAATATCTGCACTTAAATTATTATCAATATATTTTGGACAAATTGAACGTCGAGGAATAAAAGCTTGATGACAAACAACCATTCCTAATTTCATAGATTTCCATGATAATGTATTTGGCAACTTCCGAGTTGTGATTTCAGTTCGAGTTCCAATTTCTTGATAATCTTCATCAACCATCATTACTTCACCATAAAGTACATCCGTTTTAGCAGAGCATTGTTTAAACATCTTTTCAACAACAAATTGATTATAAAAAGAATCACCAGCATTCATAAATAAAACAAAATCGCCAGTTGCCATTTCCAATCCTTTATTCATTGCATCATACAAACCATTATCTCGTTCAGAAATCCATTTCGTAATAGAAGCTTCATTCGCTTTAATTATTTCAACCGTATTATCTTTAGATTGCCCATCAACAACTACATATTCAATATTCGAATAAGTTTGCGCAAAAACAGAATCCATTGTCCGTTGTAACAATGCTTCTCCATTATATACTACTGTAATTATTGATATTTTTGGATTTTCATTTTCCATTGTACAAAGTTAAAAATTAGGTAAATTAAGTAAAAATGAATCTTCAACTATTATAAATAATAAACGGATTTGTGAAATCATTCACAAATCCGTTTATCGTTTATTAAAAGTAGTTTTACAACTAAAATTATAAGCTAATTAAGAACTCAATTCTCTATCATTCGCAGAAGAGCGTACAAATTGAGCCAAAGAAATAATAATAGAAACAAAACAAACCAATAAAGACAAAAACATTGTACTCGCTTGATTATAAACAGCATTATAAGGCGCTAAATGCATTTCTCCATTGAAAACCATGTCAACGAATAAAGTTAAATTTTCATAAGTTAACCAACCGAAATAAAGTACACTTAAAGTCGATATAATAATTCCTGACCAAAATGCCCAAATCGCTTTCTTATTCATGAAAAATGCAGTAATTCCAGAAAGAATTGCAGTTACAAGAACAGAAATATTGATTAAGTTTGGTTTGAAACTATTTAATATTAATAGTAAAATTCCACATATTAATAATAGACCACCATAGTAGTAAAGTGTAATAGTGGTTTTTTGAGTATTCATTAAAATTTATCTGTTTATATTAATAATAATGCAAATGTAAGAAGTTCTGACCTTTTTTTATCAATGTCAAGTCAAAATCAGTAAATCTATAATTTTCAAATCATTAATAGTTCTCTTCTACACCCAAAATTTTGAAAGAATTCATAAAAAAATCAGCCGTATTATTGCTCGGTGCATCAGTTAAACTAACCGTTTGAACAGAATAAAATCGATTATTAATCAAAAAAGCACGCGTTTTAATCGCAACCTTTCCTTCAGCATAATTTACTCGCCATTGCCAAGCTCTATATCCTTGATGTTCTAATTCATTGGTATAAATGACCGTTCCTTTGACACTTTCAGCAGATTGTTCTATTGTAGTTTTGAAGAAATCTTTTAATAATTCCGTAGAATCTGAATGTACAGCGTGTTTCGGAAAATCATAATACGTAATCATATACACTAAATTCTCCTCTTGTTCAGTCGGTTGATATATAAACGTTTTAGTAGTAATTTCTCCAATAGAAGTTTGCGCTTTTATCGTTTTCTCTTGAAACGCACCTCTTGTCAAAACTTTGAACATTCCATCTATATTTCTATAAGATTTCCATTCTGGTGGCGTAAAACTCAATAATGTTGTACTAAAAATTAAACCTAAAAATATATGCTTCATTAACTTTTTATTCATTAAAAATGGTAAATAAACTATTCTAAAATTCTTCCTGATTGAAACGATTTAAAAAATAAAATGTACAATTATTCCTACAAAGATTAATCATATTTTTTTGTTAAAATAATTAATTCATAATTATCGTTTTCAATTTTATAAAAACAAACTAATAATTAAAAACTAAAAACATGAAAAACATACTTTGGTTATTTGCCGCATTATTAATCATCACAAGCTGTGCAGAAGATGAATCAAATAATTCAACAGCTGCAAAAATGAATTTTCAATTTAAATTTGACCCGACACAAGAACGTTTGGACGGATTCGGGAATCCATCAACAATTCCTGCAAATCATGCTGCACAAAATCCAGATTTTAATAGTATGAGTGGCTTTTATATAGAATTAGTACCAACCAAATTTACA
>CAZEOC010000161.1:0-8295 GCA_964513525.1 uncultured Saprospiraceae bacterium
TCAAACGATACGATAAAAAAGTCCGTAAAATGTTGATTGATGTTGTGATGGTAGAAAGGGTTAAGAATTGATTTTTAAACTATAGAATGTCTAAACTCGACGAATTTTATAAAATGAACGGATTCGGCTTTCTAAACCTATCTTGATAATTGAAAGATAAAGCATCCAAATCCGTTTTTAGAATTTTCTATTTGTTATAAACTAAGGATTGGCGAATAAATAAATGTCCATTATCTGGCGAAGTATTTTTTGCCTTTAATAAGGCGAAAAACGCAGACGATGCCTTTGCATCGGCGAGGCTTTTTAACGAAATTTAAGGTGAAAAAGACAAGTCAAGAATGTGCATTTATTTATTCAACAATCCTTATATCTTCTCTGCCAATTAATTGACAAATCGTTATATAGAAATATAAAATTGCTAAGATAAACGACCATAATAAAATGATAAAAAGTAATATCATTAAAACAACAGCAAAAACCGAATTCAACAGCACCAATATATAACCTAATATTAATACGGTTATTAAACTAATTGTAAAATTACGAACCATGATTAAGTATGGTTTCATTTGAATTTCATAATGATTATGCTTAATTGAAGCTGCTGCTAATTGCCAAAATCCCAATAAGATAAAATAGCCCAAAAAGTCACCCTCTAAAAATTCGTAACCACTAATTAGCCAGAATAACAAAATACTGATAGCAATTATTTGGACAATAAAATCAAAAATGATAAACGTTTTCTTTTTCATAATGATTTAATATGCTAAAATTCTAAATCCCAGAAAGTTCTCGTGATTTCCTGTCTATTTAAATCCAAAATCGTTTGACGAAAGTACCAAACTGCAAATGCTGTCGCACCTCCAAAAATGTAAATCCCCGTTAAATAAGCCAGAAATTCGCTATTCATTTTAACGCTGAACCAACTATTGACAGCTCCCAAAATAAACATAGAACCAATGAAGGCGATAGCTGCGAAGAAATACTTTTTCCGAGTTTCATTTTTATAAAAAACTGCTTCTAACAATCCTAAAAACAATTGCCAGATACCAATCCAAAATAAGAACATCAATCCTATTATCATAATAGCACTTGGTTCTATTATCAATGAAAATATAGACGCTGCAGTAATAAAGATTTGCCCAATTATATCAACTCGAAGCATTACTTTAGAAATCATAATTTTTATATTTTGACTATTCTATTTATACTAATTATATATTTAAAACGCTCAAAACTACAACTTGTTTCACAACTTTCAAAATATTTTGAAAGTTGTGAAAGATTTATTTTTATCTTGAATAAACAATTCCACTTTTTCCATAGTTTTAATTAAAAATAAAACTACTTTTGAGTAGTAAATTAAAATGAAGAATAAATAATATAAAAGATGACACCAGAAGAAGTCAATCAATTAATACGAAGTAGAAGGTCAATTTTTCCTCCAATGTATACGGATAAACCTATTCCTGATGAAATTATTTGGGAATTATTGGAGAACGCAAATCATGCTCCAACTCATAAGTTAACTCAACCATGGAGATTTAAGGTTTTTTTAAATGATGCTAAGATTAAGCTTGGTGAATTTATGGCAGAAACTTATAAAGCAACAACACCTCCTGAGCGTTTCAAGAGTATGAAGTACAAAAAAATGGTACAAAAAGCTACAAAAGCTCATACAATGATTGCAATTTGTATGCAACGTGATCCAAAAGAATCCATTCCTGTTGTTGAAGAAACGAATGCAGTTTCTTGTGCTGTTCAGAATATTTGGTTGTCTGCACATGCTTATGGAATTGGGATGTATTGGAGTTCACCAAAATATGCTTATGGTGAAGCAATGGCTGAATTTTTAAATTTGAAAGAAGGGGTTTCTTGTTTGGGTTTTATCTTTATGGGTTATCATCAAGCACCAGATTTACCTGCAAAAAGAACGTCAATTAAGGAGAAAGTGGAGTGGATTAAAGAATAATTTAATGTGAATTTCCAATTTGTACAAACAGCTATCAACTGTTTTGATTAATAGCTGTTTGTAATATTTCCTTTAAATACTTAATAAGAAGCCTTTTTTATTAAAAAAATCTACTGCCAACCTCGACGATTGTTTTCCAATAAATTTTGTTTTGTAATCATCATTTCTTTAAGTTCCTTTGCTCGCTGAGGATACTTTTTAATCAAATTATGCGCTTCATTATCCAATTTCAAATTCGTGAGCTCTGGAACTAAAGTATTTGCTGGCCCAAAGTTTCCGACCAAATTTACATGAACTCCATTCGTCCCTTCATGATATTTATATAAAGTATCTCGAACGCCAACAATATTCCCCGTTAATGCCGTATAATAAATGAACTCGTGTGGACTATTGGTATTTTCGGTTATAACCGACAAAATACTTTTGCCATCAATCATACGGTCAGATGGTACTTCGATGTTTAATAAACTTAATAATGTTGGTAAAATATCCAGATTAATCCTATTTTTTCATAATACCCTAGTTAATTTTGAATTTTCAAATAACACTAAGTTAAAACCCTTGTATTACTGCTCCAAAATTATACAATCCGTGGTTACTCATATTCAACACTTCCTGTGTTCATTTTTAGAATAATAAGCACCTTGAAAATGTTGAATATAAATAACCATAGATTGTATCTACGAATTTTTCTAATATTCTCGCATTTTTGCTAATCTATCCAAATGAAAGTTTGAATCTCCAAACGTCCGTTGTGCAACTCTTGCTCGTTTTAAAAAGAAGCCGATTTCTTCATCGTCTGTCATTCCAATTCCGCCAAACATTTGCACGCCTTCGTTACTTACTAATTGATACGTCTGTCCAACTTTGGCTTTCGCCAAACTCGCCAACCTTGACAAATCATCACTATTTTCATCAATTGCTTTTAGCGCTTTGATAACAATAGATTTACACATTTCAATTTCGCAAAACATTTGAGCCGCTCGATGTTGAAGTGCTTGAAAAGTACCGATTCGAACACCAAATTGTTCTCTTTCTTTAAGATAAGCAATCGTTCGTTCAAAAGCTTCTTGACAACCTCCAAGCATTTCCGCTGCTAATCCTATTCGGGCAATATCCAATGTTTTTTCCAATAAAGCTGCACCGCTTTCATATTCATTTAAAACAGCTTTCGCAGAAATGTGCACATTATTAAATATAACGTTAGCAACGTTTCTACTATCCATAAAAATTACACGTTCAGCAGAAACACCTTTGGCAGAAGCGTCAACTAAGAATAACTCAACGCCTTCAGCCGTTTTACCAGCAACAACAAATTTATCCGCTACATGTCCATCTAAAACAAACGTTTTAGAACCATTTAAAATAAATCCATCTACTGTTTTTTCCACAGTCAGTTCAATACGGTTTGGATTGTGATGATTTCCTTCTTCAAATGCAGTCGCAATCACCAATTCTCCTGCTGCTATTTGAGGTAATAAATCTTCTTTTTGCATCACATTACCACCTAAGTTTATCGCAGTAGCTGACATCAAAACCGTAGAAACTAACGGAGAAGCAGTTAACGTTCTCCCAGTTTCTTCCAACACTTGTCCGAGTCCAGTATATCCGAAATCAAATCCACCATAAGCTTCTGGAATGTTGAGCGAAGCAAAGCCCATTTCTGCCATTTCTCGCCAAAGGTTTTTATCGTAACCTGTCGAATTTTTCGAATCACGGAGAAATCGTAATGTCTCAATAGCGCCTTTTGCTTTCAAAAGTTCTCTTGCAGATGTTTTGAGCATTTGCTGCTCTTCGTTTATTATTAAAGCCATTTTTTTTCTTATTTAGTTGGTAAGCCTAAAATTCTTTTTGAAATAATATTTAGTTGAATCTCAGACGTTCCTCCTTCAATTGAATTTCCTTTTGTTCTTAAATAAGTACGAGCCAAAAGTCCGTTGTCAGAAGCGTCACCTTCCCAAGCCATACCAGAAAAACCTTCCATTTCCATGCGCAATTCGAAACGTTTTTTATTTAACTCTGTTCCGTACAATTTGAACATAGAAGAAAGCGCACCAGAGTTGTTACCTGATTTTGCTTCGTCAATTGCTCGCTCAATACACATATCAAAAATGGCTTCATCCATTTCGAAATTGGCAATTTTTGAACGTAGAAAAGAATCTGATAAAATGCCATTTTGAGTGCCAACTGTTTTCAATGCAATTTCCGAAAGCGGCGTTGATTTATCCGTTTCGCCAATACCACCAATCATTTGACGCTCATGGGTCAATAGCTGTTTGGCAATTGACCAACCTCTACCTGCTTGACCAACTAAATTCTCTTTTGGTACTTTTACATTATCAAAAAAGGTTTCTGCAAAAGGCGATTTTCCACTAATCAATTTAATTGGTTGAGCTGAAACGCCTTCCGTTGCCATATCAATCAAAAGAAAACTGACACCATTATGTTTTGGAGCATCAAAATCAGTTCGTACCAATGCAAAAATCCAATCCGCTTTATCAGCATAAGATGTCCAGACTTTTTGACCGTTAACAAGGTAATGATCGCCTTTGTCTTCCGCTTTAGTCATCAAACCAGCAAGGTCAGACCCTGCACCAGGTTCACTGTAACCTTGACACCAATGAATCTCTCCAGCTGTGATTTCGTTAAGATATTTAAGTTTTTGCTCCTCATTCGCAAATTGCAAAAGTGCTGGACCAAGCATAGAAATACCAAAACTAAGAATTGGTTTTCGGCAACCTAATCGAGTCATTTCTTCTGTAATGATTTTGATTTGGATACTACTAAATCCACCGCCACCATATTTTTTCTCCCACTGCGGCACTATCAAGCCTTTTTCATAACATCGGTCAAACCAAAGTCGCTGATCAACAGTAGCTTTATCTTTATTTCGTCCTCCCCAATAAAAATCATCGGCACTTTTAATTGGCTCTCGCATACTTGCAGGACAATTTTCTTCGAGCCATGCCGCTATTTCCTTTCGGAAGGTTTTTAAATCTGTTTGTGTATCTGTCATTTTTTAATTGTCATTTTAATTAGACCTTAGATTTGTTTATAATTGAAATTGTTTTAGATATTTCAATAGTATAATTTCGATTGCTATTTTTTCAAAATCTAATGTCTAACGTCTTTTATCTAACGTCCATTTAAAAAGTAATATATTTTTCAAGTTAAGCCGTATAAGCCATTCCCAGCCATTCGCCAATACATGCGGGCTTTTCCTGACCTTCAATTTCAAAAACAATCTTCATTTTATACTTTGCACTATTTGCGTTCTTCTGTTCAAAATTCATTAATGAAAATCGCCCTCGAATCCGAGCATCAACTGGTGTTGCATTCATAAATCGAATTTTGTCAAAACCATAATTCAAACCAAAAGTTACATCAGCAATAGCCATAACTTCATAAGAGAATTTGGAAGCAAAGGAAAGCACTAAAAATCCGTGTGCAATAGGTTTTTTGTAAGGCGATTCTTTTGCGGAACGTTCAGGGTCAACATGAATCCATTGCTCATCGTCCGTTACTTTAGCAAATGCGTTAATTGATTCTTGATCTATTGTAAGCCAGTCTGAAAGACCGATTTCTTTTCCGACATGTGCCTCCAAATCTGTGAGCTGTTTGAAGGAGGTTTTGTATGATTTGTCTGTCATGATGTTATTAATTTTGTATAATTTAAAAGCAAATTGACTGTCCAATATTTGCCATTTCTACCTCGCAATCATAACAACAGTCGATTGAGGAAATTAGGAAATTAAAAGTGCCTCAGGATATCTGAATATTTCAATTTCCCAATCTCATTTTTTTTAAATTGGATACGCTCCGCCATTTGCATGAAGTGTTACCCCATTTACATATTCCCCTTCCTTAGATGCGAGAAATAAATAAGCATAACCCATGTCCTCAGGCGTCCCAATACGACGAACTGGAATCTGTTTTATTCCTGCGTCAACTACTTCTTTCGGCATAGAATCGGTCATCGCTGTTTTAATGAATCCAGGAGCAACACAATTAACCGTAATTCGATGCTTTCCAACCTCTCGACAAAGTGACCGAGTAAAACCTTGAATAGCCGCTTTTGATGCAGAATAATTGGTTTGACCATAAGCTCCTGCCATTGCATTGATGGATGAAGCAGAGACAATTCGTCCGTATTTTGCAGCTATCATGTGTGGCAAAACTGCTTTAGAAGTAACGAATAAGCTATTGACATTGACATTCATAACCGTATTCCATTCACTTTCTGTCATTTTCATAAATGAACGATCTCGAATGACACCTGCATTATTGATTAAAATGTCGATTCGCCCATGTGTTTTCATGATTTCTGCAACAGCGGCTTCAGTAGATTCTTTAGAAGTGACATCTACTTTTTGATAGAAAATTTTTCCTCCTTCAGCTGTGATTTCATCAACAACTGGTTGTCCATCAACAATATCCCACAAGGCAACCGTCGCACCTGCATTGATAAAAACTTTACAAATTCCAACTCCGATACCTTTTGCACCACCAGTTATAATAGCTACTTGTCCGTCTAATCTGAACATAATTCTTTAAATGATAAATTATGAATGATAAATTATGAATAAGGCTTTGTGTAATAAATAATTTTTGCTAACTCATCATTTATCATTCATTATTAAATGAATGATTTTTGTTGTTCTATTTGTTTCATACAATATGAATATATTTTGTCTCTATTATTGATTCGCTTTATACTTTTAAAGTGAACGTCATCAAATCATTTTCAACAATCCAAAAATCGAAAAAACATTTATTTACACAACCTCAAAAAGTCCAGCAGCTCCCATTCCGCCACCAACACACATTGTTGAAACCACATATTTTGCACCACGTCTTTTTCCTTCAATCAATGCATGTGCGACCATTCTTGAACCCGACATTCCATAAGGATGTCCAATCGAAATAGCTCCACCGTTAACATTCATCAACTCATTTGGAATCCCTAATCGTTCTTGACAATAAAGTACTTGAACCGCAAAGGCTTCATTCAATTCCCAAAGACCAATGTCACTCATTTTTAAACCATGTGCCTTCAATAATTTTGGAATAGCGAAAACTGGCCCGATGCCCATTTCATCAGGTTCACAACCAGCAACGGCAATTCCACGATAAATTCCCAATGGCTCAACACCACGTTGTTCCGCCAATTTTGAATCCATTAAAACACAAGCTGATGCACCGTCAGACATTTGACTCGCATTACCAGCCGTAATTGTTCCGCCTTCATTTACCAAACGTAATCCTGCCAATCCTTCTGCCGTTGTACTAGGACGATTACCTTCATCTTTAGTCAGGCCTGCTGGATGAAAGCTCATTTTTTTTGTTTCTTTGTCAATGATTGCTTTTATCGTTTCAATCGGAATAATTTCATCATCAAATTTACCAGCTTTTTGTGCTGCTGCTGTTCTCATTTGAGATTGAAGCCCATAAGCATCTTGTGCTTCACGGCTAATGTCATAGCGTTTTGCAACTATTTCAGCCGTTTGTAACATCGGCATATATATGTTTTTATGAATTGCTGCCAACTTTTTATCAACCCCTTGAAAAGTGTTCATATTTTGATTTTGAACCAAAGAAATTGATTCAACACCGCCACCGATTGCAACCTTCATTCCGTCATGTAATATTTGCTTCGCTGCGGTCGCAATTGCCATCATTCCCGAAGAACATTGGCGGTCAATTGTCATACCCGAAACCGTTACAGGCAAACCACCTGCAAGGGCTGCTAATCGTCCGATGTTCATCCCAGTTGTTCCTTGAGGCATTGCACATCCCATGATTACATCGTCAACTTCGGCAGGGTCAACCCCTGAACGTTTGACCGCTTCACGGATTGCCCAACCAGCCATAGTTGGCGCATGTGTGGCATTCAAAGCACCTTTATAGGCACGTCCTATTGGCGTGCGTGCTGTCGATACAATTACTGCTTCTTTCATATTTATTTTATTTAAAATATTTTTTTTTAATTAATAAATCTACGCCATCATTCCTCCGTCAACAGGCAGTGCATGTCCTGTAACAAAACCTGCTCCGTCCGAACAAAGCCACATCATAGCAGCAACTTGTTCTTCGACATTAGAAAACCGATTCATTGGTATATTCGATTTTAATTTATCAGAAAACCCTTTCTTTATTTTTTCCATAACTTCAGGGTCAAACATTGGCGTAACTGTAAAGACTGGACAAATGGCATTGACCCGAATATTATGACGAGCATATTCCAGAGCTGCCGTTTTAGTCATACCAACTACAGCATGTTTGCTGGCAACATAAGGCAAACTATTGGGCAAAGCTTTTAGTCC
>CAZEOC010000162.1:0-7188 GCA_964513525.1 uncultured Saprospiraceae bacterium
CGGGTTATGAGCCCGACGAGCTACCAACTGCTCCACCCTGCGATTTAACCATTAATCAATACTTCTTTTCAGAAGCGAGTGCAAATATACAAATTTTATTTTTAGACTTCCAAATTTATTTTGAATAAAAAGGAAAATATTTTTCTTTTCCTTGTTATTTGCTAAATACAGTAACTAAATGAGATGAGAATTAAAAAAGTTCCAAATGAATAGAATTTTAAGTACCTGAACATAATTATCCAAGTATTCTAACTTGTTATTTATACCCGTTTAATTATGTCCAGGTATTTAATACAATTATTATTTTACAAATTATTTGTATCTGAGCATATTAGCGCTTCATTTTTAGATTAAAAATATAATCGAATGTTATCTAATTCCAATATATAAAATCCAATAATCACTTATCGGTCGGTGAGTGCCTGTTTCGGCGAAAGCCGTAATAATATATATTTGCTTTTATGCAATAAAAAAAGCCTCGAAACTTAAGCTTCGAGGCTTTTGAAAATAAATAATTACAAGTAAAAATATATTTTTCTTAGAAAGGAATTACATCTGAATGTGCTTCTGTGTAATCCGCTGAAGTAGAAGTTGTTTGCATTTCGTTCCAATCGTTGTAAATTTTAACTACTTTGTATAAGTGACGGAAACGGTGATTGATTTTTCCAATGTTGTTAGCTAATTCTAAATGGTCTTCAAAGTATCTTGCTGCTAATTCTGTATAGTTATCTTTACTTACTTCAATCAATTCTTTATCGCTTTCACGCTCTAAGTAGAAGAATCTTTTGAAAGGATTATCAATATCGCTTGGAGTTTCTACATAATAATCATAAAGTGTAACTGTTCCTTGTTCCATAACTTCCATGAAAACAATTTTAGAAGCGAAAGCTTTAGGAGCGAAAGATTTTGCAGTTTTAGTTTTGTAATGTCTCCATGTTAAAACATCTTCTCCAAATTGATTTTCTCCAATATGCTCATAACCATAACCATTTAAATCTTTTGCTTTGTATGATTTTTTTGCTTTACCTTGGAAGAAAGTAATTTTCATTTGGTCAGTTGTAACGCTTCTTGTTTTGATTTTTCCTTCAATGCGTTCTCCGTTTTT
This sequence comes from uncultured Saprospiraceae bacterium, assembly GCA_964513525.1. Lineage (GTDB taxonomy): Bacteria > Bacteroidota > Bacteroidia > Chitinophagales > Saprospiraceae > CAWVWD01. The sequence goes on from CAZEOC010000162.1 coordinate 1,106, forward strand.
AGTGATAATATACCCTTGGAATGTTGATTGTTTTCCGAATGCTGAAATTGTTACTAAGATTGTTGCTAAGATTGTAAAAATTAAATTTTTCATTTGTAATTATTTATTATTAGTTATTTATTTTTTATTGTTTCGATGATTCAAATATGGGGGAATAATACATGGCAAAATTTTTATATATTTAAATTTGTGACATAGTTTAATTAAAATAATTTTTATTAAATATATAAAAAGTAAATGTGTAATATGTTTTTAATAAGCAAAGTAGTTGAAATGAATACTCCTATGTGTTAAGATTTTAACTGGTTTTTATCAATTAATTTGTGAGTGTGTAAGCGCGAAATAAATCTAAAAAAAAAGTATATGATTTTTAAATTAATAATAAATAGCTTCTCATTTAACCGAAATAGCTTAAGAAGACCAAGCATTAAAAGGATATTTATTATTCTTATAATACTACCTATTATGCTTCTACACATATTGCTATGTAAAGCTTGTTTATTGATTGATGAACTAATCTTTAGAAATTATAAAAAACAAAAATTGAATAAATCATTATTCATAATTGGCGTTCCGAGAAGTGGAACATCTTTTTTATTAAATCTAATTGCAAATGACCAATCTAACTTTACTGCTTTTAGACTTTGGGAATTAGTTTTTGCTCCTTCTATTATTCAAAAAAAGACTTTGATTAGTATTAGTACTGGAATTGATAAATTGGGTTTTAACATAAAACCGTTGATTGACCGTTTAAATGAGTTCTTGTTTTCAAAGATGAAAGGGATTCATGACATGGATTTGAATGGAATTGAAGAAGATGAATTAGTTTATATGTATTTATATAAGTCTGCTTATTTGATGTTTTTATTTCCTGAATTAGAAGAATTACATGAATTGTTAATTCCTGATAATGCTAATAATCTAAAAGATAGAATACATCAACAGCAATTTTATAAATCATTAGTGAAACGACATTCGTATGTATTTAATAAAGAAGGTGAAAAGTATTTTATCTCTAAGAATCCAATTCACTCTATTCGTATGGATAGTTTGAGTACGGTTTTTCCAAATGCAGATTATTTATTTATTCATAGGGAATTAAAGAAAACGATACCTTCAAGTATTAGTTTGAATCTTAATCTTTATCGATTTTTTTGTTCGGTATCTGATGAAAATCCTTTACGATTAAAAACAATTAAAATGTTAATTGATTGGGATAATTATATTAAGCAATACACTTTAGAGAATGATTGGCAACCATTTGAAGTTGATTTTAAGAAAATGGTTAAAAGTCCTTCAACTATCGCGAAAGCAGTTCATACTGCATTAAATCTGGAATTAGATTCTGAGTATGAAAAATTTCTTTTTGAACAAGATGAATTTTCAAAAAATTATAAAAGTAAACATCAATATCCTGTTTTAACAGATGAGGAACTTAAGTTGTTATTATAAAAAAGTTAGGTAACTATTCAGCAAGGAGTTAGATGTCAGACCATTTCATTGTCAGACCATCTTTGACTGTCAGAAAATATACTCCAAACTATCTGTCTTCTGAATAGTGAAAAAGGTAGTTGATTTGCTAACTTTTAATTGCTTTAAATTAGAATTGTAACAAATAGTTGAAAGTGAAAAATAGTACTAGAATAATCCAAAGAATATCTAAATAATGCCAGTAAACTTCTAATAAACGTAGTTTTAGTCGCTTTTCAGGGTCTGAGAAGTAGATTAAAACACTTACAGGTTCTTTCATTCGTTTGATTGCAGCGATTAAAAACATTATAAAAAATGGTAAACCTGCAAAAACATGAATCAAATGTAAGGCAGCAATTGCATAAATATATCCAGTTCCTGGACCTGAACTCGGCAATTGTCCATTTTCTACCATAAAATACCAAGCAATGGCTTGACCAATTATAAATAATGTCGTCAAAATTAAAGTGATGAATAAGAATTTTTTATATCGTTCAGTATCATCGCTCAAATAAGATTTTTTTACTTGAATAAAGGTCAAACTACTTCCGATTAGAAATAAAGTGTTTAATATAAAAGAATACGGTAATGCGACGGGTTCGATTTGCATGACGACACGCTGATAAATATAAGAACCAACTGTTGCAAAAAATAACATCGTAACACCTGCTAACAATAGCGTTAGATAAATTTTGTGTGGATGTAAACGTAAGTTTTTATAATCACTTTTTCCGTAAGGGTCGTATTGTTGATATTCGCTCATGAATCACTATTATTATTAATTCTTATTTAAATATTGATTTTAATTTCAAATATGAATTAGTATAATTTAGAATTTATTGAAGCTAAACAAGGAAACCTAATACTTGTTTAAAATTAGAGATGTAAGATTTCGCAAGTATTAATTTTCAACAGTTTGGACTATTTTATTATTATAATAAAACAACTTTTTGTTGTAAATTTATGTTTTGTAAAACGAATTGTTTTAACAAGAGGAAATTGATTGAATAGGAATTATTTCCTTTTCTTTATAGAAAGTTAACTAAAGTAAATGATTAATTGTCAACATTGTGGGACTAAATTATTAAAGAATGCTAAATTTTGTCATGCTTGTGGCGAAGCTGTAATTCTGAATTTAGAGGCTTGTAATTCTTGCAGTACACTGAATCCTATTACCGCTTCATTTTGTGTTGGTTGTGGGGAAGATTTGAAGTCAAGTAAAAACCAAAAATCAAAAACCTATAATGAACAGGAATTTGAACAAAATAAAGGTAAAAAAGATAAGGTAAAAGAAGAGAAAACTACTTATAAGAAGGATAAACCGATTCCTTATAAACCAATATTTATCGTCACTTTGGGCGATGAGGAAGAATTGCAAGAAGAAACTAAAAAATACTTCTTTCAAGCATTAAGAACAACGGTTAAGGAAATTTCTAATGATAAAAAATATTCTGAATATGTTCAGACTTTTTATGATTCTGGGTTTAACTTTTATTTCAGTCAACGACAAAAACAGTTGATTCGGGATTTACAAAGAGTTCCGTATTTATATCCACAAAATATTGATTATCAGATTGATATATTAATAGATAATACTTTTGAATCACTATTAAACCGTTTTATTACGACGCATACAAGAGAATTAAATGATTGGCAGCCACCTGATGTACTACGTTGGGAATTAATAAAAAAAGAAGATTTGAATGTGGAAAAAATGATTTTTGATTATTTGGATTTACCTCCAAATGATGATAAGACATTCACTAATTTTCTAACTATGCCAGTACCAAAACTGAAAAATGCTTGGAAATCATTCTTGAGAGCTGGTCAATCTGAAATGCCTTTAATTATAAGTGACCAATCGGTATTTGGTTCTTGTAAAGAAGGATATGCAATTACTAATAAAGGAATCTATTGGAAAGCAATTTTTAATAAACCACAACGATTTTATTTTGATGAATTAGTTGATATTAGAAAAGTAGAAGATTGGATTAGTATTAATAATACTTACTTTCATACGAATGAAAAAATGAATTATAAAGTATTAAGATTATTGAAAAAACTCCGTGCAGTTTATGTGAATTGATTTTATTAACCACAGAGTTACACGGATTTTCGCAGAGTTTTTTGCTAAGGTTTTAATTGAAAAATGAATTATTTGTTTCATAAATAGTTGATAATCAAACCCGACAGGTTTTCAAAACCTGTCGGGTTTTCTACAAAATAGAAATCTTTAATAGCAAATAAAGCTTTCATAAAAATTAATCTAACTCTTTATAACTCCATGGTGAATAAATATTTTAAACCATAAGTTCAATTCATCGTTTCTAATTTTATCTTTGCGGAATTATTAAAAAACAGATTAAGGAAATGAATACAGAAATCACACACAAAGTATTTTTTGATATTACAATCGGAGAAGAAGCAATTGGTAGAATTACAATTGGATTATTTGGAGATATTGTACCGCTTACGGTTCGTAATTTTTATGAATTATGTACGGGTCAACATGGATTTGGTTTTGAAAGTTCTAAATTTCACCGAGTAATCAAAGATTTTATGATTCAAGGTGGAGATTTCACAAATGGAAATGGAACTGGTGGAAAATCTATTTATGGAAATAAATTTGATGATGAAAATTTTGCATTAAAACATAGCGAACCAGGTATGTTATCTATGGCGAATGCAGGACCAGATACAAATGGTTCTCAGTTTTTCATAACAACTGTAATTACAAGTTGGTTAGATAATCGTCACGTAGTTTTTGGAAAAATAATCGAAGGAATGGACATCGTGAGTAAAATCGAAAATGGACCAACTAATTATAGAGATATGCCAGATGCGCCAGTTGTTATTGCAAAAAGTGGTGCTTTAGAAGTTGAAGCTTAGTTGAATAGTCAGAAATCAGACCACAACGTTATTTGACCGCTTTGCTGTGAGATAAACTACTAAAGAGAATTTACAAGTAATTTTATCTGATAGTCGAAGGTTGTTTGACAGAAAAGTGGTCTGATTTCTATTTTCTGATACCTAACATTTGATTTATAAAATATGAATATAATTTGGTTGAAAAGAGATTTACGACTGCATGACAACGAAGCTTTTTGTGAAGCTATTGCAGCTGGTGAATTGACTTTATTGATTTATATTTTTGAACCTTCTGTACAAAAATATCCAGATTGGAATATTCGACATTGGCGATTTGTTTGGCAATCGCTGCAAGAAATGAATCGAAAATTAACCGAATTTGGTACAAAAGTTCATATTTTTAATGAAGAAGTACAATCCGTTTTTGAAAAGATATTAAAGAAACATACAGTCAAAACGGTTTTTTCTTATGAAGAAACTGGAACAAAAATCACTTTTGATAGAGATAAAACGATGAAACGTTTTTTCAAAAGCGAAGGTATCGAATGGCGGGAGTTTCAAACTAATGGTATAATTCGTGGGTTGAAAAATCGTAAAAATTGGGACGAACAATTTACGAAAAAAATGATTGCTCCAATTCAAAATCCAGATTTAAGCCGACTCAAAGTTTGTAATATTGCTTTTCATAATACAGTTAATCACACTTTTCCAACACTTTTCCCATCTATTAATAATCAACCTAAATTAATGCAACAAGGTGGTGAAAGTTATGCATGGCGATATTTGAGAAGCTTCATCACTGAACGAGGTCGAAATTATTCTAAACATATTTCGAAGCCATCAAATAGTCGAAAAAGTTGTAGTCGAATTTCGCCTTATATCACTTGGGGAAATTTATCGCAACGTCAAGTTTATCAATATACACAAGCTTCCTTACCTACTTCTGGCTTCAAAAGAGATTTATATAATTTCATTTCTCGAATTCATTGGCATTGTCATTTTATTCAAAAATTTGAATCAGAATGTCGAATGGAATTTGAACATATTAATAGAGGAATTAAAGAATATTTGGTACAACCAATTAATGAAAACCATCTTGAAGCTTGGCGAAACGGGCAAACAGGTTTTCCGTTAATTGATGCTTGTATGCGTTGCGTCGCAGCGACTGGTTATTTAAATTTTAGAATGCGTGCAATGGTTGTTTCTTTTTTGACGCATCATTTGTGGCAACCTTGGCAAGCTGGAGTTCATCATTTGGCACAACAGTTTTTGGATTATGAACCAGGAATTCATTTTCCTCAATTCCAGATGCAAGCTGGCGTTACTGGTTCAAATACGATTAGAATTTACAGTCCAATCAAACAATCTACGGAACAAGACCCAAATGGTGTTTTTATTAAACAATGGATAAAAGAATTAGAAAATGTACCAACAGAATTTATACATGAACCTTGGAAAATGACTTTGATAGAACAACAAATGTATCAATGTGAAATCGGTAAAACTTATCCAAAACCAATCATTAATATAGAAAAAGCAAGAAAACACGCAAGTGATGTTTTGTGGAAACTCAAAAAAGAGGCAAAAGTCAAAGCGGAGAAAAAACGAATTTTAGATAAACACGTTGCTCCAGATAGATGGACGAAACAGCGTAAATAATTGGGGTTTAATGGAATCTATTTTGAAGACAAATTAGCACATCGTTCCAAAAGGATTTTAAATTATAGAATACCAATCTATTCAAA
>CAZEOC010000162.1:7198-8279 GCA_964513525.1 uncultured Saprospiraceae bacterium
AACGCCTTAAAATAAAGTAATTCAACTTAATAGGAATTTTTTTTTTAAAATCACCTATTAAGTCGAAACCTTATAAAATCGAATATTCAAACATTAAAAAAATAAAACACTGTATTATCAATTATTTTAAATGCCTTTCTCTCAAAATTTCAACTACTTCTTGTAATCTAATATCTTTCGCAGCTAACAATACTTCAAAGTGATATAATAAATCCGCAGCTTCATTTAAGAATAAATCCTTATTGTCATCTTTAGCTTCTATGACAAGTTCAATTGCTTCTTCTCCCACTTTTTGAGCTACCTTATTCATTCCTCTTTTTAATAAAGAAGCGGTATAAGATTTTTCATCTAAATTATTCTTTCTATCCAAAATTACTCGTTCCAATTCATACAAAAAAGCATCATCTTCATTGGTTTCATTAAAACAAGTATCCGTTCCAGTATGACAAACTTCACCGACTGGATTTACTTTTATTAATAAAGTATCTTCATCACAATCTATCTGAATATCAACAACATTTAAGAAATTGCCCGAAGTTTCTCCTTTCGTCCAAAGTCGATTTTTCGTTCTACTAAAAAAGGTCACTCTACCTTCTTTTTGTGTTTGTTCAAATGCGGCTTCATTCATAAAACCTAACATTAAAACCTTATTAGTTTTTGCATCTTGAATTACTGCAGGCACTAAGCCATTTAATTTATTGTAATCTAACTTTTTCATTTATACTTTACTCTTTTACTGCTTTAAAGTCAAGAAGTCAAAATCGTTTATCCTTCATCACTTATAATTCAAAATCAAATCCTAACCGGAATTTTCTTTTCGTTTAAATAATTTTTCAAATCAATAATTTCAATTTCACCAAAATGAAAAATACTGGCAGCTAAACCTGCATCTGCTTTTCCAGTTGTGAAAGTATCATAAAAGTCTACCATTGCACCTGCTCCGCCAGAAGCAATAACAGGAATAGAAAGTGATTCTGAAATCATTGCTAAAGCTTCGTTTGCAAAACCAGACTTAGTTCCGTCGTGATTCATAGAAGTGAATAAAATTTCACCCGCGCCGCGATCTTCGACTTCTTTTGCC
>CAZEOC010000163.1:0-8240 GCA_964513525.1 uncultured Saprospiraceae bacterium
TCTCTTCAGTAGCTTTTATTTTATTATATAAATCTTCATTATTCATAATAAAAGGTAAAGCAGCTTCCCCAGTAATTGCTTCCCAATTTTCTACTAAATCAGGATTAGAGTAATTTATTGTATTCCAAATTGTTTCATAACCAATGAATTTATTCCCTTTTTTTTGAGCCAAAGTAAAGGCTGACCAATTTTCAGATAATAAAAATTCTTCCTCATTATTAATGTAATCTAAGAGAATGGTTCTGAGAATGTCTTCATTATAACTTTTATCCAAAATTTCCGCACAAATATTAGGATGTAAACCACATTTTAAACTTATAGGCTTGTTTACAATCAATACATTTCCACCTTCTAATGCTTGTGTAAAATCTGCATCGAAATTAAAAATGTTATTATTAATAATTTTATCAAAATCTTCAAATCCAATTTCACCATCAACTGTTAAAATAATTCCATTATAATTAAATTCAGGGTTTCTCAAACTTATAACACCAAAGCCATAAGTACTAAAAATTAAATTTTGTTGTATTCCAAAATTAATATTATTCATATTCTCCAATCTCAATATATTTTTATGATAGGTTATTATAATTAAAAACTCAAAGATAAGCATAAATGAGAGTTGTACATAAAAAAAGGAGTTTGCCTTAAATTTAAGACAAACTCCAGTTTCGTGAGAATATAATGCTTTTAAAAACTATTTTAATCTAATATCTGAAATATTACACCATTCAGTTTCACCTGAATCTAAATATTTAACAAATACTTTTTCATTTTCAATTTTTCCAACTTCTGCTAATTTATAAATTAGTTCTCCTTCTCCTTTAGAAAAGATTTCGTCTCCAGTAGAAATTGTTAAAAAAGTTAATTTATCACTTGTAACCCATTCTAATTCATTATCATAAAAACGAACAAGAAATTTATCATGTGATACTTTTTCAATTTTTCCAGCATACCAGTAATCATCATAGCTCCAATTTGCTAAAACGACTTTTCCAACTGTAAATGATGAAGATGCTTCTTCTAAATCAAAATGTCTTTCTTGAGCAGAAGCACTAAGCGCAAAAAACATTATTAATGAAAATCCAAGAATGATTTTAGTTAATTTCATGGTGGTATTTTATTTATTAATTAATTACTCTTAGGGTAATACAATTTTGTCCCCAAAAAATACGCATTATGAAAATTTTTAATACGATATGTGACATTGATAAACAACAACACAAACTCACAAGTCGTTAATAAACAGAAGTGATTAATGTTTTTTTTAATTAATAAATAAAATACGTGACAGATTATTCACATATAGATTATTTTAATTTGAATGGTTTTATTGAAAATAATGTGTAAAAACTTGAAACTTATTGGATATCGAGGAATTATGGCAAATGACAATAATAAAACAGGAAAATTATTGTTATTTCCTCTTTTTCTTCCGCTTAAAAGAATCAAACTCTATACTATATGAAAGTCCAACTCCAGCTTTATTCTGATAACCTGTAACATCAGGTTCCGTTCTATTATACGCTTTCATTCTTAGTCTACCATCGTCCGAAATCACATATTCAATAACGAAATCTCCAGTATAATAATTACCACTTCCGTTACTTCCAATCATAGTTCCGTTTTCTCTACCTCCGCCAGCACTCAGAATCCATTTATTATCAAATAATCTTGTACGGGTATTGATTTGGATTTCATTATCAACTACCATATTATTATCATTAAGATTTGCATCTGAGTAGTTAGAAAAATTAAAATCAAAATCTACACCTGATATAAAGTCTACATCCGTAACTATTTCAGAAACTAAACCCGTAACATACATAGAAAGCTGATTCGTTAGCATTTCACTCAAAGTATTCGTATAAGCATCTATCACAGTTCCAACACCAGCAACTCCACCTTCACTCGGTAAAAACGATTTAAGGACAATTAAACCAAAAACTTGACGGTTTAATTCTCCTTTATCTGCTTGCATTAATTGTATTTTTTGCTGTACAGGAAGTCGCAATCGTTGATTCAAATTAGGAAAGTCTATATCAAATCCAATATCTGGTTTTAATAAATTCCCTGTTAAAGACATTTCTAAATCAACATCAGTTACTCTTTGAGCTAAAACAATTTCTTCGTCTGTCGCTAAATATTCTAATATCAAATTGTAAACAGAAGTTCTTAATCCTTTATAAACTGCATCAATTTTTATTTGTGCAGTATACGGACTTCCATCCCATGTAATTGTTCCGCCTTTTTTAACGACAAAAGGTTTATTAATACTAAAGAAGTTTTGATTATAGGTAAATAAGTATTCTCCGGAAGTCAATTCATAAGTGCCAAACATCGTAAATTCGCCAGTGTTTGTTAGATTGATTTTTAGATTTCCTTTTCCTCTTCCTTTCATTACATCCCCAACGGATTCATCAAAAATCAATGAAATTTCAGCTTGTGGCGTTACATTTAATTCTAATTCAATATTTACACCTGCTATTTTAACATTATCCTCTGTTTCATCAACTTCATCTTTAGGATTAACAAAATTGATAAAATTTACTGCTTTAGCATTATTAGAACCAGAAAGCGGAATTGCCATCCAAGTATTTTTGGCGGTCGTTGCATTTATTGCAATTTTAGGCGCAGATAAAGGTCCAGAAAAATCTACAGTTGCTTCTCCAATTCCCCGACCGTAGAACAAATCATTATCCTCTTTTTCTGTATCAATTAATAAAAACTGTTTCGATGAAATTTTTAAATCTAACACAAAATCTTTTAAACCAGTATGATTAATTCCTCCAAAGATTGTCGCAATGTTGCCAAATTTATCTTTCAATTCAGAATTTGTCATATCAAATCTATTATCTCCAACATTGATTTTCACATCATCTATTCTATAATAAGTTTGTAAATAATCAATTCGAGTTCCTGATTCTGTAATCCTTAAATTTCCTTTTGCATCAGGTTTTTTATTATCACCAGTAAATATCAAATCTGCGGAAAACTTACCTGTTGTCCCAGAGATTCCAGGAACAAAAAACTCTGCAACTTTAAATGGAAAACTTCTTATTCTTGCTTGAAAATTAAAAGAATTAGGACGATCAAAAAAGGTTGTTCCAACCTTAGTAAAAGGTAGAATATACATTCCTTCTACATTAAGTGTTTGCTCTTCTTCTTCGCCTTCATCATTAATAACCAAATTTTCCAAATCCAACTTGAATTTCATTTTATCTTTGAAAGAAGGTAAAGTTGCTTTTATATTTAATTCTCCAAAATGTTCTTCATTAATATATGTACTATCTACACTTATATCAGCAATCAAAGGTTTTTCAGTTACTTTGAATATATCGGTTGAGTAAGCAGTTGCTGTGATTTTTCCACCTAAATCCAAAAATGGTATTGTGAAAAATTCTTCTAACCAATCTATTGGTAAATTATTTATATCGAACTTCAAACCTTTTTCTCCAATAGAATTTAAAGAAATCGTTTGATCAAAAGAAGTTAATTTAAAATCATTCGTATTAATAAAGCCTTTACCAAATTTGATAAAATTATCATCTGAAACAGCCCATTTTTTATCTGCAATAAATAAATCAGACGAATCCAAATGAACTTGAAATTGATTATCCTTTAAGAATAATTCACCATTAATATTCAAAGAAGAAAAAATGTCCGTAAAACTCGAAACAGAAGTTCTAAATAAAACAGTATCTCTTTTCAGTGTATTCTGTAAGGTTAATTTCGGAATTTGAAGATTTCCAATTTTACTTTCAATTACTTGAATCGTAAATTCTCCAGAATCGCTAATTCCATCAGAACGTGTACTAATACCATTTAGAACTATATTTTTATAAGCAACTTCAGGAACAAGTAAAGCAAATTTTAATAAGTTTTTACTCGCATCAAAATCTGCATCAAAAGATAAATTTTTTATTGTATCTAATTCAGGGTCAATTAAATACGTGAAATTTTTAGAATCAATTATTTCTCCATGAAAAACAAATTGATCAGATTGATCCTCATTGTACCCTTCATATTCATTGTTATATTTAATTTTAAGTTGGTCAGCAAAGGATGGATAATTTTTAGCTATAAAATTTAATATTGGCTTTTCAATATTTTTAATAGTATAATCTCCAGTCAAATTAGCATTAAGGATTTCTGAATTTAAAGTCATAGTTCTGATATCTTCTAATCCAATTTCTGACTTTAAAACAGCAGAATCCAGATAGAAAGATTGCCCTTTAGTTTCCATATAAAAATTACGAAGACTTGCTTTTCCTGCTACATTATCCAAATCATCACCAATAAAATTTAGATTAACAGAAGCTTGTACTGATAAGGGTTCATTTACTAAATTCACAGATTCTAAATCCAAAAATGCTATTTCAGAAGATAAATCAAACTTTGGTAAAGAATCATTAAAATTCACTTCACCATTAAAGCTTAATTCTGCATTTCCATCTTCAAAACTCATATTTCCGATAAACGATTTTTGTTGGAATTTTCCATCAATATCTACATTTTCGTAAGTATAATCTTTGTATGAAAAGCTTTTCACTTCTGCGTCCATTGTTAAATCTAATGATTCAACATTTCCACCAGTTCCTTTGATATTTGATGTAAAAGTAACCTTTCCTAAATCTTCCCTTTGAGTAAATTCTTTTAAGTCAAATTCATATAAATTTAATTTTCCTGAATATCTACGAGTACTTGTTGGCGCTTTAAAGTTGATAGACATATCTGCCTTTCCTAAATCCGTTTTTAATCTGCCGTCAGCAACAAAATCATAGTAAAATCCATCAAAATTTCCTTTGAAATAAATATTACCTAATCTTTTGAATTGGTCATTAATCTTGATATTCGGAAATAATAAAGCGATATTTCGCATATTCGTATTCAATCTATCAAGATTCAAACGAAGTAAAGTTTCATCTGGATTAGTCAAATTTCTGGAACGAAAACTACCTTTTGCCGTTGCATTTTTACCAAATGAAATATATAAATCATCTCCTTTTAGTCGATTAACTCTATCGTAAATTCGTCCTTTTAATAACAGTTTTCCATCTTCATTCTGCCTAAAGAATTCATTTTTCTTTAGTTGCGGAGCAAAGACCATAATATCTTTAATTGCAAGAACTGAATTTTTGGAGCGAATGTCCATTTTTACCTTATTATTAAAATCACCAAAACTGGTAATATATTTATAAGCAAAAATGACGGTGTCACCAACAACACTTTCTGGCGTTACTAAATTCATATCATAGAAAGCCATAGTATCTTTACGAACCATGAGTTTAGAAGTGAAAGTTGAGATTTCAAAACCTCTTTTTTCATTCAAATTTCCTTCAACAATATTTCCAGTTAATTTTTGATTTTTTAATAAAACATCTTCAATCGTGATATTGATATTTTCAAAATCAAAATGTCGAATATCTAAATCTAAATCAAAATAGTTGATGAACTTTAAATCATCGAAATTGAAACTTGCATTTTTTAATGCAAATTCATTTAGATTAATTGTCCAAAAATTAGCTTGTGTCGTATCCAGTGGATAATCAATCGTATCAGCAGGATGACGTTGAGGATAATTTTCTTCAGCAATCTCAATTGGATGTGTTTTCACAATCTCTGCTCGAGGTGTGTTCAAAACGATAGAATTTAAATCTAATGTTTTAGCATTAATATCACCATTAAGTTCATCTAATGTAAGTGAAGTCAAATAGATTAATAATTTATCTCCATTGAATGAATTCTGAAATCCAAACCTTAAATCATTAAAAACAATCTCATCTGCATCAAAATAAAAGGTTTTATTTTTTTCTGGAGGACCAGGTTCAAATGGTTTTGATAAAGCAAATATGACTTTTTGGAAATCTGTATAATATTCTTCTGGATAACGATAATAATTGAAACGAGTATTCTCAAACGTTATAGATTCGATAACAACTTTCTTGTTCAATAAAGAATACATTGCAATGTCGATGTGTAAATGCTCGGCATAAATAATGGTATCTTGATGGAAATCTTGTAAATAAATACCTTCAATATCAAATTCATCAAAGAAATCGAGCGAAACACTTTCTATTTCTACTCTTGTACCTAAAGTTTCTTCCAAACTGTTAGTAGTCCATTCTACAAGTTTATTCTGAACAGAAGGAAGTGATATTAATAAACGAATAACAATCAATAGTAAGAATAGAATAAAAGCACTTCTGAAAAGAATTCTCAATAATCTAAAAAACCAAGATTTTTGTTTCTTTTCGGATGCTTTTACTATTTCTACAATTTCTTCCTCTTCAGGTAAATGTTGTTCGTTAAAATCTGACATTAAATAGTTTCTATCCTTTATTTTCTTTTCTAAATTGAATAGGAATAAAAAATCCCTAAATCACCTATTAAAATTGTCTATTTTCTGAGTAAATTCGCCATTTTATAAAATTGAACAATATTGAAAGTCCCTTTCTTTTTTGCTAATTACTAAAGCTGCGAAAATAATAACATTTTTTTGCTTATTCATATAACGCATTTAAAAAGTTAAAAGGTTATATCTTTGTATGATTTTATAAAATAATTAATGATTCAATATTATTAATAATCGAAATATTTAATTAATAAAAAATGAGTACAATCATATTAGGCATTGAATCATCTTGTGATGATACTTCGGCTGCAATTTTGAAGGATGGAGAAATTCTTTCAAACTGCACTGCTAATCAAGATGCTCATAAAGAATACGGCGGTGTTGTGCCTGAGGTTGCTTCAAGAGCACATCAAGTCAATATTATACCAACGGTAGATTTAGCAATTAAAAAAGCGGGTATTTCTAAAAGTGAAATTTCTGCAATTGCATTTACTCGTGGACCTGGATTAATGGGTTCATTGCTCGTTGGCGTTTCTTTCGCTAAAGCAATGGCTTTGAGTTTGAATATTCCGATGATTGAAGTTAATCACATGAAAGGTCATGTTTTAGCACATTTTGCGGACAATCCTAAACCAAAATTCCCAATGCTTTGCCTTACTGTTTCTGGTGGACATACTCAGATTGTTTTGGTAAGAGATTATTTAGATATGGAAGTGCTTGGGGAAACAATAGATGATGCAGCCGGTGAAGCATTTGATAAAACTGGGAAATTATTGGATTTAGGTTATCCAGCTGGACCTGTAATTGATAAATTAGCCAAACTTGGAGAACATAAATTCAAATTTCCCGAACCAAAGGTTGATGGCTTAAATTTTAGCTTTAGTGGTTTAAAGACTTCAATTTTATACTTTTTACAAAAGGAAGTCAAAAAAAACCCTAATTTCGTCAAAGAAAACTTAAACGATATTTGTACTTCTGTACAACGGACTATTGTTCAGTTTTTAATGAAAAAATTAGAAAAAGCAGCAGACGAAACTGGAATTTCTGAAATAGCGATTGCTGGCGGTGTTTCTGCTAATTCAGAATTAAGAGCTACTTTAATTAATAAAGGGAAAGAAAAAGGTTGGAATACTTATGTTCCTAAATTTGAATATTGTACTGATAATGCAGCAATGATTGCGGTTACTGGTTATCATAAATTTTTAAAAGAAGAATTTGTTGGGCAAGATATTGCACCGACTGCAAGATATAAAATATAGACGTTCTTTCATATTATTGTTTACTTAACTCTATACTTATCAAATGAGAAATAAAGCAATTTTAGATTATTGAAATAAGGCTAAATTAAGGAAACGACAACACGACAAAGAATGATAAAAGGAATTGATTTAAAAAAGGCTTATGGAAATTTGAACGTTTTGAAAGGCGTTGATTTGCATATTAAAGAAAGTGAAATAGTTTCAATTGTTGGAAAATCTGGTGCTGGAAAATCGACATTGCTACATATATTAGGTACTTTGGATGGCGCTGATTCTGGACAATTGATTATTAATAATAGAGAAGTTTCTACTCTGAAAGCGAAAGAATTAGCTGCTTTCCGTAATGAAAATATTGGTTTCGTTTTTCAATTTCATCATTTATTACCAGAATTCACAGCAGTTGAAAATGTTTGTATTCCAGCATTTATCAGCAAAATGGATGAAAAAAAAGCAGAGAAAAGAGCAAAGGAATTATTAGATTATTTAGGTTTAAGTGAGCGATTGACACACAAACCAACTCAACTTTCTGGTGGAGAACAACAACGTGTAGCAGTTGCCCGAGCACTGATCAATAGTCCTGCTGTCGTATTCGCTGATGAACCAACAGGCAACCTTGATACGGCATC
>CAZEOC010000164.1:0-8229 GCA_964513525.1 uncultured Saprospiraceae bacterium
GTAATCGATTGATTGATGATTGTTCTCCATTTGAACCTTGTATGAGAGCAAGTTTGGATTAAGCCCAAGTACTAATTTTTTTGCAAAAAAAAGACGTTAGAAACCGAAGTCTCTAACGTCAAAATTTACCATTAATGTTGTTTAAAATATCTTACTTAAGTAGAAGCGGTCAATCTACTGTTTCTCAATTTTCTTTTATAATTTGAATAAACGCATTCTTAATCCAGCTTTCAATTGTCTGTCTTGATTCTCAGGGAAATAACCGCCTAATTCTAAAGATACACGAGAACCGCCTAATACAACTGCACCATAATATCCTGTATTTGCATCTGCAAAATTATATTCATAATCGTTCATATACCAACCGTATCCACCTTGAATAGCGACACGTTTTAATAAATTTATTCTTGCATAAGGAATCACTGGTGTCATTTGTTCTTCGCCAATCGAATGTGTACTTCCCATTGCACCGATAGATAACTTTTTACCTAAATTCAATAAAACATCAACTTGTCCACCGAATTTATAATCATCAGCTACTTTAGTTCCGAAGCCACCTACCAAAACATTAAAAACTCCATTAGATTTTGAACGTTCTCGTTTTGATTGATGTAATACGCTACTTGGTGCAACTAAAGTAAAAGTTGAAAGATTTGACTCGTTAGAGAAAGAAGTAAAAGAACTTGTTTGTGCGACAGCCGATAATTGGAACATCACCAATACTGCCATAATTAAAAATGTCTGTTTCATAAGTGTTTCTTTTTAATGTTAGATAAATACTAACTCGTTTTTGTTGATAAAATTTATTAAGTGTTTGTTTTTATACTTGCAATATTAGTGCAAGTTATGCCAAAGATGAAGGCAAAAAGGTTGAAAGGAACATCTCACAGTTTATAGTTTTACAATCACCTATTTAACGTGACTTTATTATTTTTCTATCGTAGCAAAATCATAAGTTATTCTTATTTCCTATTCCCTAAAATCTTATTTTTCATTTTTGTCGATAAAAATCCTCATTAAATCCAATGATAAAAACACTTTTAAATTTTAATCGTACTATTAGGAAACAAGTGAAATTGATTTATTAAAAAGTAAATCAATTATAAATTATAGTTCAATATATTATGATAGATAAAGTAAAACAATGGTTTGGAATTGAAGGAGTTAAGGTAGAATTGATTTTGCCCGAAGCTGCTTCCATGAAAAGTGGAATGATTAAAGGTAAGCTTCAATTTACCTCTATGAATGAACAAGCGGTACAATCTGTACAATTAAAATTAATTGAGATTTATACTCGAGGAAGAAGAAGTAATAAAGTAACAACTGAATATCAGTTAGGCGAAATTATCGTTAATAAAAGTTTTACTGTTCCTGCCGAAGAAGCTATTTTGATTAATTTTCAATTACCGTTTGAATTAATGAAATCAGAAATAGACGAAATGGGCGATAAAAATGTGGTTTTAGGTGGAATCGCAAAATTAGCTCGATTCACAAGGGGAGCAAGTTCTACTTTTCGAGTAGAATGTGAAGCGAATGTAAAAGGAACTCGTTTAAATCCTTTTGATAAAAAACTGATTAATTTGAAGTAAATTTCATTATCTCTTTGCTGTTCTGATTTTATTATTACCTATATTTAGGTGAACATTCAAACAATAAAACGGTTAAAACAATCAAACACTTTGGAAATATGAAATTTTGTAGCAATTGTGGATATGAGATAAGTTTTGGAAAAGTTGCTGGCGATAATATGCCTCGATTTCATTGTAAAAGTTGTAATACAATTCATTACCAAAATCCAAAAGTTGTTGCTGGATGTTTACCGATTTGGAAAAATAAAGTCTTACTTTGTAAACGTGGAATTGAGCCAAGAAAAGGCTTTTGGAATGTTCCTGGTGGATATTTGGAAAATGGAGAATCCGTTGAGGAAGGCGCAATAAGAGAGGTTTGGGAAGAAGCATTAGCAAAAGTTGAAATCACTTCTTTACATTTATTAATGAGTATTCCGCAAATCAATCAAGTTTATATGCACTTTTTAGCAAATATGGAAAGTGAAGATTTCGGAGTTGGGGAAGAAAGTTTAGAAACTCAATTATTCAGCGAAGATGAAATTCCTTGGAAAGAAATCGCCTTTTCATCTTCTTACAAAACATTGAAACTATATTTTGAAGCTCGAAAAAAAGGCGAGTTTAAATTAAATACCTTAACTTTTAGAAAGAAAATATAAAATTACGCTTCCATTGAAGCAATTTGTTGATTCACTTTCTCAATTAATGCTTGTTTATAAGCCACTAATTTTTCATGTAAATCCTCATCTGCTATTCCTAAAATCTCCGCTGCTAAAAGTCCTGCATTTTTCGCAGAATTCAAAGCAACCGTAGCTACAGGAACGCCTCCTGGCATTTGTAAAATTGACAAAATAGAATCCCAACCATCTATAGAATTACTTGATTTCACAGGAACTCCGATAACTGGCAATGTCGTCAAAGAAGCAACCATTCCTGGTAAATGTGCTGCTCCGCCTGCTCCAGCAATAATTACTTTCAGTCCTCTTGAATGTGCATTTTGAGCGTATTCTACCATTCTCAATGGTGTACGATGTGCAGAAACAACGGTTACTTCATGAGCAATTCCGAATTCTTTCATAATATCAACTGCGGCTTGCATTACTGGCAAATCCGACTTACTTCCCATTATTATTCCAACCATTTCTTTATTAATTAGTCTTAAACTGTTTTTCAAAATCTTCCATTAAATCATCAATGGAATTATATTTATTTTCAGAAGAATTTCCAACTTTTTCCACATAAAGTGAAGTAGAAGGAAAAGCAAAATTAATATTTAAAATGCTTGCTAAACGAATAACCGCTAATAATATTTCTTGTTTTGTCTTCAATTCTGTCGACCAAGTCTTCACATCTAACAGACCATTTATCATAATATCTAAAGAAGAAATATTCAAATTACTTAAATGAATTTCAAAACTATCTGCTTTCGTTAATGGATGTTTATTCACGATTGCTTTTATACCTTCAAGAAACGTTTCAATGACATCTGGAGGCGTATTATAGTTGATTCCAATAATTACATCCAATTTTCTATAAACTCTTAAACCTAAATTATCTATAACTTCATTTGCTATAACTCCATTTGGAATGGCAACTAAAGAATTACTCGCAGTTCTTAATCGAGTAGAACGAAATCCAACGACTTCAACGGTTCCTATAATACCATTTACCTTTATTAAATCTCCAATTTGAAAAGGTTTATCTGCGAAAATCATCAATGAACCTAATAAGTTTTTAACCGTATCTTGTGCTGCTAAAGCAATCGCTAAACCACCAATCGAAACACCTGCAATTAGTGCGGTAACATTAACTTCTAACAAGGTCAAAATCTGAATAATTCCACCAATAACAACAACGACATTCAACGTTGTTCGTAAAATAGGAACTAATTGATTGTCTAATGTATTTTCTGTTAATTCTGTTAATTCTCGAACATAATAGATGATTAAATCTATAATCCGTAAGAAGAAGAAAATGAAAAATACGGTTTCTACTATTTTCAATCCTGTTCTTACAGATTGTGCAATATTTAATGGCAATTGCAAAATTGGTAAAAATCGAATTAAGCCAATAAAAACAATTATAATGCTTAATAATTTTGCGATTTTGAAAATGATATCTTTTTCAGGGATTATTTTATGAATATTCGTTGAGAGCAGTTTATTAATAATTGGTCTTACAATTAGCGTTATCAATTTATACGTAAAAAAGGCTATTACAATTAATAAAATCGCTCCAATCCATTGCCATAATTGTAATCCTAAAAATACATATTGTCCAAATTTCGGCACTAAATTCACAATTAAATCAGCACCAAAAGGATAAATTTCTTTATGTAAAATCGGAATTGCTTTTATCGTTTCAGAAGAGAATAACCAACGGTTTCCATACTTTTGAACATAGATTTTGGGTAATTCATTAGGAAATAGTTTGTATACTTTTTTATGTGTTAAACTATCCACATAATTTGAATCCGTCGGAATATCAACCAATTCTACAAACAAACCTTTACCATCTAAAATTTGCTTTAATTTCCTTGCTAATTCTGCTCCATTTTTTGGATTATTACTTAATGTTTTGGCAGAAGCTACCGCATCATAACTATCTGATTGTAAATGATATAAATGTGTATAAACCGTAGAATAAGGAGAATTTAATTGGTTTAATTTTTCTTTATCCTGTCCAAAAATTGAATTTGCTACTATTGTAATTAAAAAAAGTAGTAAGTATTTTTTCATTTAAAATTTTGTTTAGCACGAATTATAAGCATTCATTTTAGTCAAGTACAACGGATTTACAACTAATAAGTTATCATTTAGAATTCAGACCATTTTCTTATCAGAAATTATGAAAAAACGCTCAATTTGAATATTCCAAATTGAGCGTTTTTTATTCTTATAAGTAATCGATCATAAGTAATAGTTATTTCAGTGGTGTCACTTTATATCCAGCTTTTCTTAATAATTTAATCACCCCATTTTCACCTGGCAAATGTCCTGCACCAACGGCGATAAAAGCAGGATTTTTCGCTGCAAACTCATTGATTTTTGGAATCCAATTTTTATTACGAGTTACTAATAATAAATCTTCATATTCGCCCAATTCTTCACTTCCCGAAATCATTTTATATAAACCATCTAAATCTTGTTTTTTATATAATTCAACCATTTCGGTCATTGTTTCATCGCTTGAATCGCCTTCTCCATTAATCGCTTGCATTAACATTTCAGCTTGTTCCGTGTAAGGGATAGAATCAAACATACTAATTTGATATTCTGCCGTTTCCAATCCTTCAACATCGATTTTACGTTCTTTAGCTTTTTCGACTAATTCCATTTCATAAGACTTTGTGCCTTCCATAGACATTCCGCCACCTTCAGCACCCATTTGTCCAGCTATCATACTTGTAAAAATAGGTTTGAAGCGATTAAACATCTTAACGCCCATTCCCATATTTTCCTGAAAATAATCATCTACTTGTTTAAATTCTTCCTCTGACAATAGTTTTTCCAATGTCATACCATCATTCATCATCATATCATTCATCATTGACATCATCATCATCATCGGATTCTCGATATCAATTTCTAAAACTAAAGTCTCCGACGCTTGGAATTTTTCCTCCATTAAATTCGTCCAAAAATAATCTTCTTCTCCAATAATATGAATCGTACCGAATAAATAAGAAGGCATTTCTAAACCATTTCCTGAAATTTCCCACAATAAAGAAGCATTTTTATCAACAGGTTTTTCTCCTACTTCAATATTTTCAGAAGTTAAAGTTGCATTCGTTCTTTTAATTCCTTCTACTGGTTTATCATTCTTTTGTGCAAAACTCAACGTTACCCAAAAACTCAATAAAACTATTAATATACTTTTAATCTTCATTTTTATAATTATTACTCAATTTGAAAATATTTTCTGAATCTAAAACGGATTTTAGACCTAATTATTAAAAGTCAATGTTTTAAATATTGTTTAAAATAAACAGCTATTTAGCAAAATATTAATCAATGACTTTTCCGAAGAGTCTAACAATAATGAATAAAACTCCAAAACCTATTATGAAATTAACAAAACCAGGAATTCCGAAAGCCGTAGATAAATACCCCAAAGCTAAACTCACAAAACCAACCGTCATTGCATAAGGCAATTGCGTTCTAACATGGTCAATATGATTACAATCAGATGCTAAAGAACTCAAAATAGTTGTATCAGAAATCGGTGAACAATGGTCACCAAATACAGATGCTGCTAAAACCGTAGCAATTACATTATATAATAAAGGTAAAGCTTCCGCAGCTTCATAACCATTTGCCATACAAATCGCCCAAGTTGCTGGAATCGCAATCGGATATAAAATCGCCATTGTACTCCAACTCGAACCTGTTGAAAAAGCAATTGCTCCCGCCAAAATGAAAATCACTACAGGCATTAATGTTGGTGGCAAAGTATTCTGTAAAGTAGAGGTTAAGAAAGTTGCCGTATGCAATTCTTCCGTTAATGTTCCTAATGACCAAGCTAAAGCCAAAATCATTAATGCTGGTAACATCGTTTTAAAACCTGCTAACATCGTATTCATCGTATCTTCTACCTTCATAATTCTACCGCCAATAGTCAATATGATTCCTAATACTAAACCTGTCAATGAAGCCCAAATCAATGCAATATAAGAATCTGCATTTCCTATCAAGATGCCTAATTTCTCTAAGAAACCAACATTTTCATTCTCACTTAATAGGTTCAAACTGCCCCAAACAGAACCAACCGAACTATCTCCGTTATAATCTGTATCTAACAAAGCAGCATAAGAACTTTCCGTTCCAGTTGCAATCAAACCGATTATTGTTACTGCGATTACCGCAATCACAGGAATGAATGCATTATACCATTTCAATGGTGCACCTTTTACAGGAGATAAATCTTCCATATCTGCTTCTACTACAGCTTCTCCTCTTTTCTTTGAAACTTCTCCTGTCGTTCTTGCTCTTTTTTCAGCAGCATACATTGGTCCATAATCTCGACGAGTAAATATTAAAATCAAGATAAATCCTAAGGTTAATATTGGATAAAAAGAATATTGCAAAGAAGATAAAAAGACAGAATAAGCACTCGGAACTACTTCCAAACCTGCTAAGTTTTGCATATTATCTTTTATATATCCCAACTCAACTCCAATCCAAGTCGTAATAAATGCAATCGCAGAAACTGGCGCAGCTGTACTATCTACAATATATGCTAACTTCTCACGAGAGATTTTAAATTTATCCGTTACCGAACGCATTGTATTACCAACGATTAAAGTATTTGCATAATCATCGAAGAAAATCGCTATTCCTAAAAACCAAGTAACTAATTCTGTACTTTTAGGCGTTTTCGCATATTTTGATAATTGTACCACAACACCTGCCATTCCTCCATTTCTGGAAATAATGGCGACCATTCCACCTATCATTAAGGAAAATATAATTACCGATAAATGCCCCGAATCAGAAAGTGCATTCAAAATATAATTACTAACTACTTCATAAAAACTCAAAATGATTGAAATTGGGTCGAACCTCATTCCATTTGCGATAAATGCACCTGACCAAATTCCAATAAATAAAGAAACAATTACTTCTTTGAAGATTAATGCCAATATAATCGCAACTAATGGTGGAATAATAGATAGCCAAAGCGGAATATATTTTAATCTATATGGAACGTCTACTTTTTCTTGTGGCGACACATGTAGTAATCTATAATCTTGATAACTACTTCCTTTACTAATTAGCAATAATTTTCCATCACCAATTTCATAAGGAATTTCCGTTTTACAATCTTCAAAATAAACTTCAAATGATTCTCCATTAATACTCAAAGTCGTATAACCTGTTAATAATTTATCAGAACAAGTCGTATAAATTTCTAAAATCTCTTTTCCTTCTTTCTCTTGAATATTGACAAATAAATCTTCCGTTATTTCTTTGATTTCTTTTCGCTCTACTGGTACTTCAACTTCATTGATAATGGTATCCAAATCCGTAGAATCGGTTTGTCCAAATGTAGCTGGAATATTTATTAATAAGGTAAATAATAATAGGAAGGATAGATTTTTCATTTATAGTATTTTTCGTAATTCATAAAAGCTAAATACACGTAAAAGCGATTAGCAAAACGAAAAATAAGTGATTCTAACGAAAAGATCTTATTTCTACTGAGATTTTTACTAAAAAAGGTTAGAAGGTTAAAACAAAAACAGGTTATTTAACAATTTTTGTCATCTATAAATTGACCAACCTTAAAGACGAATTTTTTATTCTAAAAATTATCACCTTTCAGATTTAAAATCATCGAAAACACTTAAATCTGAAAGGTGACTTATTTTCTGTAAGAAAATGATTAATTTTTCAAGTTGGTCGATAAATGCAAAAGATATCAAAGAACTTAAAGCCAAAAAGGCTTTCGCCGAAACATTCACTCACCGATTGTAAATACCAATAGGTGAAATCGTATCGTGTACCGATTAACAAAAGTTGGTCATTCGAGCAAAAGAAATAACGCAAGTTCAATTATTTTCTCCTTTTAGATAATGAGCCTAATATACTTCAATTTTTGTAGTTTAGTTCTAATAAAATGTACACTAAAAATTAGTGTAATTTAGATTCTTTAAACATTTTGA
>CAZEOC010000165.1:0-8219 GCA_964513525.1 uncultured Saprospiraceae bacterium
ATCCAGCTCCAATGATGATATAATCAAAATTCATAATTGTTAGTTTTAAGGAATAGGAAATAAATAATCTACCCAAATTTTGCGAAGTTAATTTTTGTTCAGACAAGGCTTCGATGAAAAATCGGAGAAGTATGAATGAAAAATGATTCATCCCGATTTTCATCGGGAGAACGAGTAAAATGGGTAGATTATTTATTTTCTGTTCCTTTAATATCCTTTAGAGTTTAATAATTTCATTAAACTATCCATTTTTATTTGATTCTCCTTAATCTTATCATCCATAGATTTGTCAGTTTCCCAATAAAGATTAGAATCATCTAATGGATCCTTTAGAATATAATTAATATCAGAAGAATTAAAATTAGTCGTATTAATAGTAGAAGCATTATTACAAGTAGCAATTCGAGAAATAATCATAATTCCTTGAAAGATAAGAAATAACCAAATCCAGTTAAATTTACCTTCTTGCTTAACATCATGATCAATTACTTTATTTGCCTCTTTAAAATATTGTAAAGTAGAATAATCTGCTTTTATGTGTAATCCAACATCGACGATTTCTCTGGCAAGACTTATTCGTTTCAAATCATTATTTAAGACAACTACAATTTGATATAATTGGAAAGCATATCTATCTCTAACATTATGAAAATACATTGGTAATCTATTAAAGATATTAATGAAATTTCTATCAATAAGTGCTTTAATATCTTTACTACTTATGAATTTTCTTTGATGTAAACTTGCTTCAATTTGCTCTACATTTCTCAACTTGCTATGATACCAACGATAGACAGATTGATAAGCATTCACTTCATATTTTTGAGGTAAAGGAAATTCCTTTTCTATTAATATATCGAATGTTTTTAAATCCTTTTGTCGGATAGCTTTTGTAAATAAGTCACTAAAATGACTTGTAATATATGGAGCGACAAAATCAATAAATGAATTATTCTCTTCTTGTTGATATTGATAATTTAAAATCGAATTTGTTGCAGCTTGATAATCCTTTATTAAACCATTTTCTAAAAAAGATAAAAGCGGTTTATTTTGAAATATTTCAATATGAAAATTTAAGTTAGAATCCTTTTCTAATGCTTCAAAATAATTTAAAACAGCATTTTTATCTAACTCTTGCCCATTAACAATAATTGTTGTTTTTCCTAATAATTCGAACTCTGCCAAAACCAGTTTACGAGCTTTCTTAAGCGATTTTTTATCGTTTAAACTTCCAATTTCAAAACCTTCTGGTAGAATATAAAAAGGGCTTAAATATTTCAATTGTTGTTATTTTATTTTTATTAAATAAGATTAGTTTAAACCAAGTGGTTCTGTTGGTTCAAGATTAGTTGGTTCATTCACCATATTTTCAAATTTCACATTTCCCTTAGTGATTACTGTACCAACTTCATCGCCTAATTTTTCAACCTCAATCCCTTTCCATTGATGACCACAAGCATTATGCAAACGACATTGATTTAGAATCAAAATTCCACCAGCCTTTACGGTGATTTTTGCATTTTTTGGTAAAGAAATACGGCAAGTGATTTTTAAAACGCCACCTTTTTTAATGATGATATTTCCTTCTAAATCTTTTGCTCCTTTCCAATGAATGGAATCGGTAATCGTGATATTTCTATCTTCATTCAGAGTACACCATTTTGGAATTAAAATCCGACGAGAACGACTGATTTGGTTGGTAAAATTACGTTGAATTCGACCAATTTGACAAGGCGTCCAAGAACTTTGTCGAGAGTTGTAATCCATTACATTATTAGAAGCAGAACTGGAGTCACAAGGTGGACTTTTGGTAATATTCCAACAGTTTGCATTTTTAGGAGTATCGTTACAACCATCATTATATCGCCATGTATGTGCTAAGCCTAACACATGACCAATTTCATGATTTGTCAATCCTTTAAAATCCCAAATTGGTTTATTTGATTCCGTTACACCAGCTACTTTTACTGCATTTCCAAGTGCAATTCCCGTTCCTGCATTTTCATAAGTCGGTGAAATAATACTATCAGGATGATGCGGCATAATGAATAGATTCAAAATGGTATCTTCTCCAACTCTATATTTATTAATTACTCTTTTATCGCCAAGATTACGATTTCCACCTGTTCTAACAAAGAAATATAATTCATCATCAAAATGGTCGTAAACTCCATTATCGCCTTTGATATTTGGTTGTTTGTACAAAACATATTTATATCGAAGTGGTAAAGTTGGTGTATTATTTCCTTCTGGCAAAAACATTTTATCATTTTTCGCCAAAGGCAAATTTGCATAATAAATTAACTTACTGGCATAATCATAAGCAGCATCTCCGTATAAGTTTTTAGAGCTATCTTCACTATTCATAAAGTGAACATTTACTCGAATATATTTCATCGGAGTATGATCAATATGTGCTAAATCAGGCGCATAATTTAAAGCATCATTACATAAAGCAGAATTTTTAATATTTGGGTCGTCTAATTCGCTTTCTTGCTTAATTAACATATTATCGGTTAGATACATTTTTTCTAAAGTTGGTGTACAACCAAAACTTATGTTTATTAAAATTAGAAATACAAAAGATCTATTTAGGGTGTATTTTACTTGGTTATAATACTTCTTTACCATAATATTAAAATTTATCTTATCGTGATACAACACAATATTAAAAAAAATCTAATTCAGTTTACTTAAAACTTGTTAATTAAATCTTTTCAAATTAATAATTGTTACCTTTTTGTTTCTAATTATTTAGAAGCAACTTTGAGCATTAAACGGTAAACTTAAAGAAATTACAAATGGGGTTAAATATAAAAGATACGCACCAAAAGCGATTGGTAATAATTGGTGGCGGTTTTGCAGGAATTAAATTAGCAAAAAAATTGAATAAAAAAGATATTCAAGTTGTAATAATTGATAAGCATAATTATCATACTTTTCAGCCACTTTTATATCAAGTTGCAACTGCTGGTTTAGAACCTGATTCTATTGCATATCCATTACGAAAGTTATTTCAAAAAAGTAAAAATTGCTTTTTTAGAATGGCAGAAGTATCTAAAATTCTTCCTGAAGAAAATCTTATTTTAACGAATATTGGCAAATTGTCTTATGACTATTTAGCCATAGCAACGGGTAGTACGACTAATTTTTTCAATTTTGAAAATATTAAATCAGAATTGATGAGTATGAAGTCGATTCCTGAATCTTTGGATTTGAGAAGTTTAATTCTTCAAAATTTTGAAAATGCTTTATTAACAAATGACGAAGAAACAATTAAGGAATTGATGAATATTGTCATTGTTGGAGGTGGACCGACAGGAGTGGAGTTGGCTGGTGCAATTGCAGAAATGAAAAATTATGTACTTCCGAATGATTATCCAGAATTAGATTTATCTAAAATGGAAATTCATTTATTCGAAGCTGCACCGAGAGTTTTGGCAGCAATGTCAGAGGAAGCTTCTGCTAAATCTTATGATTATTTGAAAAAATTAGGTGTTAATGTCCATCTTAATTCTCGATTAAATAATTTTAATAATAATACGATTGTGCTTCCCGATGATTCTAAAATCCGAACAGAAACTTTGATTTGGACAGCAGGTGTAAAAGGAGCAATAATTGATGGATTACCAGAAACCGCTTTAGCAGGAAATCGCTTGAAAGTCAATAGTTTCAGTCAAGTCGAAGGGTTTGAAAATATATTTTCTATCGGAGATGTAGCAGGGATGATAACGGAAGAAACGCCAAGAGGTTATCCGATGGTTGCTCCAGTTGCGATGCAGCAAGGAGAATTATTAGCAAAGAATATTATAAATTTAATGCAGCAAAAAGAATTGGAAGCTTTTAAATATAATGATAAAGGTTCGATGGCGACAATTGGAAGAAATAGAGCAGTTGTAGATTTACCATTTTATAAGTTTCAAGGGATTTTTGCCTGGTTTGTTTGGATGTTTATTCATATTTTATCATTAGTTGGTTTTAGAAATAAAGCAGCAGTTTTCATGAATTGGGTATATAATTACTTTACTTATAATCGAGCTTTGAGGTTGATAATTCGTCCTTTTAGAAGAAATTGATAATTTTGTATGATTTCCATTTGATTGAACGCAATTATCAATCAAGTGTATGATTTTAAATGAAATTGGTAATGAAATCAAAAAATTCATTAAAACCATTATATTTGCAATTGCAAAATTTTAATTATAAAAATGGCACAGAAAAAATCAAAAAATAAAGGGCGTAAAACGGAAGGGAACAAACCTAAAGTTGTGAAAACTGTCAAAACAGTTAGTACGTCTAAGAAAACAGAATCCGCAACAAAGCGTAAGATTCGTCCTACAGAATCTCGTTCTAATAAACGAGCAGGTTCTAAAGCTGTAGCAACTGGTAATCCAGCTGATATGATTTTTGGTAAGCAAAATTATATCTTAATGGGTGTCGGTTTATTATTAATGATTGTTGGCTTTATGCTAATGTCAGGAGGAGAACAAGCAGCTGATGCTTGGCAGCCAGGCGAAATTTATAGTTTCAGAAGAACTGTTTTAGCACCGTTTGTAATTTTAGCTGGATTGGTTGTAGAGATTTTTGCAATTTTCAAAAAATAAAATTTCAAAACGCTGAAATATTAAGATTAATATAAATTTTTAGGGTTTCAATTCGATATTCGGATTGAAACCCTTTATTTTTATTAATGAAACGAATAAAAATTACCAAAATTTTAATTTACTTGAAAGATGAATGAAACTTTATTAGCGATTATTTTAGGAATCGTACAAGGATTAACGGAGTTTTTACCTGTGAGTAGTAGCGGACATTTAGAATTAGCCAAATGGATAATGAATGATGATTCGGCTGCTGAAGAAAGTATGTTAATGACGGTAACGCTTCATGCTGCAACAGCTTTGAGTACAATTGTTATATTCAGAAAAGATATTTTAGAAATATTGAAAGGATTATTTCAATTTAAAAATAATGAAGCTTTTCAGTTTTCATTAAAAATTATCATCTCAATGATTCCTGCTGCATTTGTTGGTCTTTTCTTTAATGATTTGATAGAAAGCTTTTTTAATGGTCAAATTATTTTGGTTGGCTGTATGTTGTTACTAACTGGTGTTTTATTATACTTTGCAGATAGAGCGAAACACACGGATAAAAAAGTAAGTTTTACAGATGCAATTATTGTCGGTATTGCTCAAGCAATTGCGATTTTACCAGGGATTTCTCGTTCTGGAGCGACAATTTCGACTTCTGTATTATTAGGAATCGATAGAGAAAAAGCAGCTCGTTTTTCATTTTTAATGGTTGTGCCATTAATCTTGGGTAAAATGGTGAAAGATGCTGGTGATATTAATAATGAAACTATGAACTTAACAGCTTTGTTTTTTGGTTTCATAGCTGCATTCGTAACCGGGCTTATTGCTTGTGTTTGGATGATTAGATTAGTAAAGAAAAGTAAGTTGACTTACTTCTCCATATATTGTTTTGTCGTTGGTATTGCAGCGATTTTATTTTATAGCTTAGGATAGAATAGTAGAAAGTAGAGAGATAATAGTAGAGAGAAAACGATAGATAGTCGAGGGAAATAATAAGTGCGTTGGATTTTTTCAGTCGCTCTACCTTCTACCTTTTTCTCTGTACAAAAATTGATAAAATTGGAAACGGAACAACGATACGACTTCAAAGCTGGTGCTTTACTTTTGGTAGATAAACCAAAGGAATGGACTTCTTTTGATGTCGTTAATAAGATTCGCTTTAAGTTAAAACATACTTTAGGCGTTAAGAAGATAAAGGTTGGTCATTCAGGGACTTTAGACCCGATGGCAACAGGTTTATTAATCATCTGTACAGGAAAATTCACAAAGAAATTGGAAGGTTTACAAGGTTTAACAAAAACCTATACTGGAACTTTTCAATTAGGGGCAACAACGCCTTCTTATGATGCAGAAACTGCGATAGATGAAACTTTTCCTTTGGATGAAATTACACCTGAATTAATTGAGGAAACTCGAAAAACATTCATGGGGAAACAGGAACAGATTCCACCAATGTTTTCAGCGATTAAAGTTGATGGACAACCGCTTTATAAAAGAGCAAGGAAAGGAGAAAAAATTAAAGTTAAATCTCGTTCTGTAGAAATACTTGAATTTGATATTCCAAAGGTAGAATTGCCTTATGTAGATTTCAAAGTCGGTTGTAGCAAAGGAACCTACATTCGTTCTTTGGCTTATGATTTTGGAAAAGCAATGAATAATGGGGCTTATTTGACTGCTTTACGTAGAACAAAAGTAGGCGATTACGATATTAAAAATGCTTGGAATTTAGAAGATTTGATAGAACATATTGAGACGAATTATAGTAAAGAGTAGAGGAGAAGAGTGTATAAAGTAGAAAGAAATTCATTATCAAGTCTTTCTACTTTATACGCTTTTCTTTATACCTAATTAAGACAAATGAAGCAAAAAGATTTAATTGAATTTATACCTTTAGGAATTCTTTCATTATTAGCTATAGCTTCAATTTTTGAAGTTGTTTCAACGACTTATGCTTTTCTAATTAATCAATATGTTGGACTAACCTTATTAGGTTTTTCAATAGTTTTATTTTTTTCAAACCGAAGAATTTATAGATACATTTTTGGGATTACATTAGTTTTAGGATTATTCAATTTGATAGGATTTACAACGTTTATTACTACTATAAATTTATTTGGATTAGTAATTCAACCTCTATTAGTACCAATTATTCCTATTTTTATTTGGATTAATAAGGAAAAAATAAAACCAATAATTAGAAGTTTGGCGGGAACAAATGAAGAACAGATAATTAATTCTGAACAAACTAAAATAAACGGGTTTAAAAGAAGATTCAAGAATTTATCTGATAATGAAATCAATTCTAAATTGCAAGAAAATTTAATTCCCGAAGCAATAGAAGCATTAAAACAAATTAAAAAAGAAAGACTTGATAATGATTTAAACACATAGTTACATAGAAATATAGTTTTGATTTTGTCTTTAACAAAATGTTATTATTCAATCATTTCAGCAAGGCTGAAATCAAAACTATGTTTCTATGTACCTATGTGTTTCAGTTTAATAGTAAATGAAAAAAGTAGGTATAATCGGTGGCGGACAATTGGGTAGAATGTTGATTCAAGCGGCGACGGATTGGAATTTAGAGATACATATTTTAGACCCTGACGAAAATGCACCTTGTAAAGATATTGCACATCGTTTTGTCGTTGCAGAACGTACGGATGCAGATGCAGTTTTTGAATTTGGAAAGGATTTGGATGTTGTAACAATTGAGATTGAAAACGTTACGGTTGAAGGTTTACAACGATTAGCGGATGCTGGAGTTGAAGTTTATCCGCAGCCAAATGTTATTCAAACTATAAAAGATAAACGTCTTCAAAAACAATTTTATTTAGATAATAATATTCCGACTTCTAAATTTATATTGACTGAGAATAAAGCAGAAATTGAAGCGAATGTGGATTTTTTACCTGCTTTCCAAAAGTTAGGAACTGGCGGTTATGATGGGCAAGGAGTTCAAAGATTATCTGGTAAAGCAGATTTAGATAAGACATTTGATGCACCTGGATTATTAGAAAAAGCAGTAGATATTGAAAAAGAAATATCTGTTATTGCAGCAAGAAATCTAAATGGTGAAATTGCTATTTTTCCAACAACAGAAATGGTTTTTGACCCTAAATATAATTTAGTGGATTACTTACTTTCTCCTGCTCAAATCTCGCCTTTAGTCGCTGCTAAAGCAGAAGTAATCGCAGAAAAGGTGATTTTGGCTTATGATTTAGTTGGTATTTTGGCAATAGAAATGTTCTTAAATAAAGAAGGTGAAATATTAGTCAATGAAGTTGCGCCTCGTCCACACAATAGCGGGCACCAAACGATTGAAGGAAATTTTACTTCACAATTTCAACAACATTTACGAGCAATTTTGAATTTGCCAATGGGTGATACTGCAATTAGAACACAATCTGCTATGGTTAATGTAATTGGCGCAGAAGGTTTTAAAGGTGATGCTTTTTATGAAGGAACGGAATTTTTATTTGAAATTGAGAAAACCTATTTGCATTTATACGGAAAGAAATTGACAAAACCTGGTCGTAAAATGGGACATATCACGATTTTGGAGGAAAATTTGGAGAAATTGAAAAAGAATAATCATGAAGGCCTTCTAAAGGATTGAAGAAAGAA
>CAZEOC010000166.1:0-8152 GCA_964513525.1 uncultured Saprospiraceae bacterium
AAGGTGTTAATTTGTTTTATCAAGGCAAGCTCAATTCTGCATCAGCTAATACTTTTTCTCCTTTAA
The DNA here is from genome assembly GCA_964513525.1 of uncultured Saprospiraceae bacterium. Taxonomy (GTDB): domain Bacteria; phylum Bacteroidota; class Bacteroidia; order Chitinophagales; family Saprospiraceae; genus CAWVWD01. The sequence goes on from CAZEOC010000166.1 coordinate 67, forward strand.
AACGATTTTTAAATAATCCTTGCATCAAAGTTTTTGCACCAACTTCTCCAACGCCTTTTATTGCCGCTAAATGTTTGACTAAATTAGCATGATAAACTTCTGTTGTAAAATCTGTTGATAAAAAATCAACTTTTACTTTTGCCGCTGGATAGGTTTCAAATCCTAAATCTAATATCTTTTGTAGATTTTCACGTCTCGTGATTTCCTGTTCGCTTCTTTGCATTTTTATATTACTATTTGATTGTTTTAATTTTTAATTGTTCAATTGTTTTGCCACAATTGATTTTTGCATTCATTTTATTACTAATTAATAAATTTTTTGTGTGAATGTTTAGTGAACTATCAACGAAAGTTGAACAATTGAATATCGAAGTATTGACAAATATTATCTTGAAACATAGTTTGATAATTATCAAAATTCGATTTAGTATTAATAGAATTTTTAATTAGTCGTTATTAATAACTAACTAAAAAAGGTTGGAGTTAAATTAAATTGCGTCAAAGCGACGCTTTCGGGATTTAATATTTCTGATGTAAACAAAAATGTATGAATTACTCATAATAGTATTTAATTATTTTGATCGCAAAATTACACTTTGCAAGATTAAAAACCGAAGTTCTTGAGAAAATTTGTTAATTATTTATCGAATCTGATTTTCATTTGTTGCTAAATCGTTGGTTTTCATATTTTCTATTATTTTTGTTAATACAAAAAGCCAACAATTATTGAAATTCATCGTTAATAAGCAGTTATGAATTGTATTCTTATAGATTGAATAAATTAATTATCTTTCGTGTAAGAAAGTTCATATTTTATTACTTCATATTTATTTACACAGTTTTATTGAAAATTGCTTTTGATTAATCTTTAATATTTTATAGTTAATAATTAAGAATAAAGCATTACAAACACACGAGTCGAATTATGAAAACGAAGATTGTACTTTGGGGAAATGACAAAGATGACAAAAGAGTTTTAGTGACTTTGGAATTACTAAGTGCTGAAAACAAGGTAGATTTAAGAACAATACCTGAATCAGATGCTACAGACGAACTTTACACAGCGTTAATGGACAAATGGAGAGAAGGAGAAACCGTTGAGTTTCCAGAAAGTACCACTTCATTAATTCAAGAATTAACTATCGTTGATAGTTTGTTGCCAGAAGATTTAAAAGTAGAAAAAACAGATATTATCACAAAAGCACAGGCAGAATGGCAATTTATTGTCTTATCTGAAAAATTGTATGCTTCTTATTTATCTGAGATTGATGCTTTGAAAGAGAGAATATCTGGCACTTCAAGTTTCGAAAAAAACTTGTGGGAAGAATTAAAAGGCTTACAGGCTAAAGTTCAAAATCAGTTTAAGGATAGAAACATTCAAAGAAACCACATCGGTGAATTGAGAAATCGTGTCAATGAATTATTTGATATGATGAAGCAATTACGAGCTGCAAAAGATGCAGAGTTTCAAGAATTATCTGATAAGAACTACGAAAAACTAACGGCAACTTTAGGAAGTATTGAAAACAAAATGTCTGAAAATGTACGTTTCAGTATTGTTTTTGATGATTTGAAAGCTTTGCAACGGGATTTGAAAAATGCCAAATTAGTTAGAGAACAACGTAATGAACTTTGGGAACGTGTTGATAATGCCTTCAAAGCTGCTAAAGAAAAACGTTTTGGTCCTCAAGATAAAAACAGTGAGAATAATTCGAATTCTCCATTAGGAAGAATCACAAAAAGATACGATGGTTTGATGAGTGCATTAGAACGCATGCAAAAATCTATCAATAGAGATAAAGGTGAATTAAAAGAACAATTAGATAAAATCAAAAATTCAAGTTTTGATGGAATATTAGAACAGCAAATTAGTAAAGCTAAAGTCAATATGATTGAAAATCGTATTACGTCAAAAGAAGAAAAATTGACGGATATGAATAAAACTCGTACTGAATTAGAAAAGAAAATTGCTGATATCAAAGAACGAGAAGCTAAAAAAGCAGCAAAAGAAGCTGCTGCATTAGCAGCTAAACCAGCTGAAAAAGTAGAGGAAGTCGTTGATAAAGCTGCTGAAACAGAAAAATCTGTTACTTCTAAAATTGCAGATGCTGCAAAATCAGCTATCGGGAAAGCAAAAGCTGTAGCAGATGTGATTGAGGATAAAATTGACGAAATCGAAGATAAGGTCGAAGCAATTGCAGATAAAATCGAAGATCAAGTTGAAGAAAAATTAGACGTAGCAAAAGAAGTCCTTGAAGAAAAAGTAGAAGAGTTGAAAGAAAAAGCAGAAGAAATAGTTGATAAGGCTAAAGAAATGCTTTCTGATGATAAAGAAGAAGCTTAATTAGTTTTGAAATATCGTAACTATTCAGTAAGATGTTAAAAATCAGACCGCTTCGCTGTCAGACCATCTTCGATTGTCAGAAAATACATTTCAAAACATCTGACATCTGTCTTCTTAATAGTAACGATCAATACAAAAGCCGTTTAGATGAATCATCTAAACGGCTTATTAATTTTAATCTCTAAATATTTTTCAATTAGAATGCGTATCCTAAAGAAATTCCTGCACGAAGATTAGGTAAAACTGCACCTCCAGTCGCATCAATTACTCTCGTTGCATTATCAGATGAAAGATCAATACTTTCTCCAAGAGCTGTTTCATCTAAGAAATCACGAATATCTTGTTCCCATGCTTCAAATACATTATTATCAGCAGCAGTAAATTGTGCATTTAATGTGTTAAAACTTGCACCTAAACCTACAATATTCCAGTTAATTGCAAATTTATCACCAATTAACCATTGGTAACCAATACCAGCACCAACAGCACCTACAAACATATTCACATCTATCTCTGCAGGAATATTATTTAATCCAACTGCTGTATTATTATATTCTCCATCTATATCAATAGAGTAATTAGAAAGCTTCAAATAAGGTCCAAAATAGAATCCTCTTGCTCCTTCACCTTTTGTATAGATACGGTATTCTCCTACAAAATAAAAATTTGAATATTTACCTTCGTTAACTGAAATACCTTCCGCAGTAGTTCCGTCAACTCCACTTGCTTCAAAAACTGTTTCTCCAATATCTGTTGGAATTCCAATTCCGATTTCTGCTAAAACAGAGCTTTTATCTGTTAATACTCTTTCATACTCTAAATTGATCGTACCATTGATAGCACTACCAAGTCCAATTTTTGCTACATTTTGCTGAGCATTTGCTGTAAAGGCTAAAGCCACTGCAAATACAAACATTGTTACTTTTTTCATAAGTTTAATGATTGATGTTTTAGTTAAAAAAATTAACTGTTAAAAATATTGTCAAATGTAAGTCATTACATAATAATTATATTAATTTTCTGATTAATTAAGGTTTTCTTAATACAAACAACCTATTAATTCAGTCAAACTTTATTTTATTGATTTCCTTTTTCTATTTTTCATATTAATAAGTAATTAACTAATACTTCATCGAAATTTGAAATTCCCATTCGATTGTTATTCATATGAATATAACTTTCTAAAATAATAGGAACTGTAATAGATAATTCCGATTTTTCTAATTGAGTTTTGATGGTTTCATTTTGTTTTCTCCAATGACTAAAATCATCTTCTACTCTATTCAGATAATTCTTTTCGTATTCTAATAATAATGGAATTATTGTAGATTCTGCTTCCTTCTTGATTTTACGAATATCTTCAAGAATGAATTTTTGATCAATCTTTAGATATTGAACATTAAAACTTAACCACGAACTAAATAATTGTTCAAATAATTGAATTAAATCCGTTTTAGTCTGATAATAAACAAGTGCTAAATTATAATTTATTAAAACAGTCAATAATATTTTATGTTCATAATCAATTCCTTCATGAATAAAATCCAAAATCAATCTTGAAGAATATTGAAAGTATAATTCACTTATTTCAATATTTTCTTTGCCTCCATATCTTTCTATTTCAGGTTCATAATTACTAAAGTGAAAACTATTATTAGGGAAAATTTCGTGATTATAAACTTGTTTTTCAGATGGAAACTTTTCTAAAAAAAGTTTAAAAAACTGGCGAAATTCTTCCTTAATAAAAGTTTTCTGTTTTTCATCAATTTTTAGTCTTAATCTAATATGTTGTCCATGCTCCATATATCGAATAAAAAACCAACCTAACAACTTATTCTCTATTTTATTAATAATCGGCTTAACTCCTTTTATTAATAAAAAATCAAGTTCACCATCATAATAGATATGTAAAGAAAGCCAAACCATATATATAAGTCTTTATAAAACAAGGAATTAAAAAAATAATACTATAAATAGCAATATACAATTCAATATATAATTTCAGTAAATCTACCTTAATAATTATTTAATTTTAATAATTATCAAAAAACAGGTCTAATCGTTTGATTTTTACAAATAAGCAAATTATTAGTTCATTTTCTTGACAATATGGCAAAAATCTTGTTAATTTTGTAACCCTTTTATAATGAAGAAAGTAATAATATCTAACCTTAAAAAACTATACAATTATGGTGAATTATGAAGTTTTATCGGAAAATACAAAAGTTTGGATTTATCAAAGTGACAAACCTTTCGAAGCAACTGAGATACCAAAGGTTAGAACAAAAGTAAAAGAATTTGCTAAGAATTGGGTAAGCCATAATGATCAATTAACTGCATTTGGAGATGTTTATCATGATAGATTTATTGTTTTAATGGTTGATGAATATCAAGGTGGAGCGAGTGGTTGTTCTATTGATTCTTCTGTTAGGTTTATTCAACAGTTAGAAAAAGAATATGCGCTTGATATGTTCGATAGAATGAACTTTACTTATCAAACAAAAGAAGGAATTAAATCTGCTCATAAGGAAGAATTCATTGAATTATATAGAATGGGATTGATTACTGACGAAACTATCGTTTTTAATAATCTTGTTTCTACTAAAGAAGATTTTGAGAATAATTGGCAAGTTTCCTTAAAAGAAAGTTGGCATAAACAATTGATTGCCAATTAATTCATTATTTATCACTTCTTTTCACAAAAGCCCTCAATTGTCATGACAATTGAGGGCTTTTTATAATTATACAAGAGGAATTAAACAACTTCAATTCGCATTTAGAGATTAAGTATTTAATTCATAACTAAAAAAGATGGCTTAATTGATTATAAATCAATTAAAAATAAATAGATTCCACTACATAAACAATTGATTTACAGACAATAAGACACTTTTATCATTAAATAATATTATTGAATTAATTTCTTTAATTCAATAGTAAATATTCAAAGTTTTTTCCGTTCTTTGCAGAAATTTTAAACATACAATTAGTATTACTAATAAAGATTAGAATATATGTTAAGTAGAAGAAGTGTTCGTATTAAAGTTTTGAAGTCACTTTATGCCGCAAATCGAGATAGTGTTTTGACGGAAAACGATATCAAGAAGGCTTATAAAAAAAGTCTTCAAATGACTTATGATATGTATCTTTTAAATTTACACCAATTGGTTAAAATTGCAGAATTTGCCAATCAAGATGCTGCTAATAGAGCCGAAAAATTATTACCAACAGAAGCAGATAAAAACTTCTCTACTCGTTTATATAACAATCCCGTTACTTTAGCCATCGCAGGAAATGCAGATTTTGCAGAAATCCTAAAAAAGAGAAAATTAAGACATCGTTTAGATAGCGATTTAACTCGTCGTTTTTATAAGAACTTCTCTGATTCTACAACTTATACCGATTATTTATCAATCGAAGAACCAACTAATCAATCACATATTGAAGCATTATTAGCTGCTTATAAATTGACTTTGAAAGATGAAATATTCGAAGAGTTAGTTGATGATCAATTCAATGCTTGGGAAAGTGATAAATCACTGGTTGTCGGTGCAATGAAGAAAACTTTAAAATCATTACCAATCAATACAGGATTTTTAAAGGATCATGAACCAAATCATGAAACTTGTATGGAATATGGTTTTGAATTATTACATAAAGTATTATTTTTTGAACAAGACTTAAAAGAAACGATTTCTCCGATTTTAAAAAATTGGGATATAGAACGTGTCGCTATCATTGACATGGTCATTCTAAAAATGGCTCTTTCTGAATTATTATATTTTCCAACCATTCCTCCAAAGGTAACCATCAATGAATATATTGACTTAGCAAAAGTCTACAGTACACCGAAAAGTAAAGAATTCGTAAATGGTATTTTGGATAGATTAAATAAAAAATTAACTAAAGAAGGAAGAATTAAAAAAGAAGGTCGAGGTTTAGTCGATTAAATATTATAAAAACATATGGCTTTCTTTTTGAATATTTATATAGCGGTAAGATTAGGTAAAAAACAACTTAATCTTGTCGCTTATTTTATTATTGACTTAATAAAAGTATTCGTGTTACCGTTATTGAGAATATCGTCGTAAAAGATGAGCGCAAATTATCACCTTATTTATAGGTAAAAAGTGATTACTATTAAAATATAAATGATGTTTCTTTTTATTCATCAACATCATTTATCAATTCAATTACAATGAATATGTAATTAAACACTTAATAAATCACTGTTTAACAATTAATAAAACATAAAAATAATTCATATTTGATTTTTTATTAATGAGTAAATAATTTATATTTGCGTACAACTGTAACGCCAATCAAAAAACACATACCTAACTTTTTGGATTTTAATCATTGTTCATCCAAAACAATAAATAATTGAAAAACGCAACATTACTTATATTATTAACATTTTTTTGTTCGCTGAATGCTTCTGCACAGACACAAAAATATCCAAACAGCTTCACTTATAAAGTGTTGGGTGTTGATACATATTCTCCATATTTGGAAGAGTTGTACCGATTTGATAAACAAACGTTTGCCTTTTCAGCCGAATACAGTAGGTATTTAAAAAATAATTTAAGTGTTTCCTTCCCTTTCAAAATGGGCGTTATGGATTATCCTAAATTCCTAACAGATTTCCATGAAGATTGGAATTTTTATAGTCAAGATGCTGCTATTCGTTATGGTTTTTCTATTGATGAAGACAAAAAATTCAAACCATATATGACTGCTGGAATTGGTTTAATGTATATTCCGAATGCAGAAGAAATCTGGCAAACACAATTTCCTGTTGGTTTAGGATTAAACATTGAAATCTTAAAAGGTATCAATTTAGAATTAAGTTCAGAATTCAGATTTTCAGAAGGCGCAAATGCTTTTCACAATGGAATCGGATTACAATTTTTATTTAATACAAAAGAAGAAGCAATCATATCTAATGAAATGACTTCTGAAGCTATAATTCCAGTAGAAAATATTGTTCGTTCTAATTTGAATGATGTTTATGATTTTAGTCTAATTTTAGATGACAATCATCTAAGTAGTGCTGAAAATCAAGATAATGATCAAGATGGAGTACCAAATGATTTGGATTTATGTCCTGATGTTTTTGGTGAATCTTCTTTTAGTGGTTGTCCAATTATTGATAGTGATGATGATGGTTTAGCAGATATGGAAGATCGTTGTCCAGATGAAGTTGGAACTTATGAAACTGCTGGTTGTCCAGATGCTGACGGAGACTTTGTCATTGATAGAAAAGACTTATGTCCAAATGAACCTGGTCCACGTTCTTGTAAAGGTTGTCCAGATACTGATGGAGATAGAGTTGCTGACAATGTTGATCAATGTCCTACTGAACCTGGATTACTGACTAATGAAGGTTGTCCACAAATGTCGGAAACGGAGATAGTTAGCCTTAAAAATGGAGTTCAACCAATTATCTTTGATAAATACATTTATAAATTACAATCAACAGATTATAATAAATTAGAATATATCATTGATTTCATGAAGAAATATCCTGATTCAATATTAAGTATATCTGGATATGCATTCGATGGTGATGATGAAAAATATAATGAAGTACTTTCAATTTTGAGAGCAAGAAATTGTTTCGATTACTTATTAAGAAAAGGAATTTCAGAAGATAGAATTACATATTCTGGATTCGGTAGTAATAAAAAAATAGCTTTTGATGATTTAAAAACTGGAGTTGATTTTCAATTATTTTTATAA
>CAZEOC010000167.1:0-8128 GCA_964513525.1 uncultured Saprospiraceae bacterium
TATTTAGTTCTTTTTCTAAAACAGCTTTCGCCGAATAGTTGCACTCACCGATGGATAAGCTTTATTTGTATTGTTTATCAATTGTTCTTATTGAATAACTTCGTGCTGAAAATTGAAGCACTCAACTTCTTTCACCTTTTTACAATATGGAAGCATATTAGCGCTTTGTAGCAAAAAGATGAAAAAAGCTGAACACATTCTATTTCGGTTGAATGAAAAAGCCTACAAAACTCATCGGTCGGTGAGTGCAATCATTCGGCGAAAGCCGTTTTTTCAATAAAAACTTAGCAACGAAGTTGCAAAAAAACTCAGTGACACTCTGTGCAATTTCGTGGTGAATAATTATGTTCAGGTACTTAAAATTAAAAGGCAATCGGAGCGCCTAAACAAGTATCTGGAATATCGAATGCTTCAACCAAATCTCCTGCAATCTGTCGAACTTCAAAGCATAACTTATTCACTTGAGTACGAATTGCTTTAGTTTTCACTGGCTCAAGATATCCACTTTCTAAATACCAACCTTTATTTTTTTCGATATGTGATAAGGCAAACAAAGTACATAATTTAGTCAATGGTTTTGCTAAAGTTTCATCTTCACAAGCTTGAACACCATTTATGAAAACCTCTAAAATAGACCGTTCAACATGTGCATGTGCTAAAGTCAGCAAATGGTCTTGAACTCGAATAAAAGCATCATAAGCAGCTAAACCTTTATCCATTTTATTTTTCAATCGTTGTGCTGCTGAAATCTGTAAACTTCGTTCCCTGAACTTAAAGGCATCTAAAAGGAAATCCAAATCTCTTAAATGAGATTGTGCGACATTTCGACCAATATTTGGGTCGATTTCATCTAATGCCATTGAGAAATATTCTGAAACATACTTAATAATCGTTCCTGTATCAGGTTTAGAAAACTCGTTTTTGTAGGCACTCAATAAGCCTTTTGCAACCAACAACATGAGCACCGTATTATCACCTTCAAATGTGGTAAAAACATCAGTATCTGCCTTCAATGCAGCAAAACGATTAACGGCTAAATAACCTTGTCCGCCACAAGCTTCTCGACATTCTTGTAGTGTTTTTGTAGTGTTCCACGTACTGAAAGCCTTTAAACCAGCAGCTTTTGCTTCCAATATTCGTTTGTCTTCGGTGTAAACATTAGCTGCATAATCTGCCAATAAATCTTTCAGCGCAAAGTCTAAAGCATAAGCATTGGCTAATAATGGCATTAAACGTCTTTGGTGTGTTCTGTAATCTAATAATAAGGTTTCAGGTTTATTTGCTTCTCCAAATTGACGACGTTTGTTGGCATATTGAATGGCAATTGCTAAACCTACTTTTGTCGCACTTAATCCTGCACTTGGCACACCAACTCTACCGCCAATCAAAGTTCCTAACATAGAGAAAAATCGTTTGTGAGGATTTTCAATTGGACTGGAATAAGTTCCTTTTTCATCTACATCGGCAAACTTATTCAATAGATTCACTCGAGGAACACGAACTCGATTGAACCATAATCGACCATTATCTACACCGTTTAAGCCTAATTTTTCGCCATTATCTTCAATGAAAACGCCAGGCATTGGTTCGTTTTTATCATTTCGAATTGGAACTAAAATCGCATGAACACCATATTCTTGTTCTCCAATTTTTAGTTGTGTAAATACAGTTGCCATTTTCCCATGTGCGGCAGCATTACCAATATAATCTTTTCGTGCAGAAGGGAAAGGCGTATGAATGATGAATTCGTCGGTGTCAAAATCGTAAGTTGCCATAGTTTCGATTTCTCGAACATTAGAACCATGACCTAATTCCGTCATGGCAAAACAACCAGGTAATTCTAAATTCCCAATTGCTTTTAAATATTTTTTGTGGTGTCTTTCTGTACCTAACATCTGAACACTTCCGCCAAATAAACCAAACTGAACTCCGAATTTCACGACTAAACTCAAATCAAAATAGGCTAAAGTTTCAAAAGCTGCTAAATATGCTCCGATTTTGTCTTTTCCACCAGCATATTCTGGAAAGGCATAAGCTCCAAAACCTTCTTTTGCCGCCGTTTGCAACCATAAGAGGACTTGCTCTCGATAGGCTTCTTTATTTAAACCATAAACATGACGAAAAGCAGGTTGCTCTAACATTTTCCTTACCGAATTTCTTGCTTCCGCATAATCACCATCTAAAAAATGATTCATCGCTTTGACATCGAAATTGGCTTTCTTTCCAATTTTTAAAGTATCTAAATCCGATTGACTTTCGCTGAAAATATAAGCATAAGTTGCTTCACTAATTTCTCCGATAGTTTCTTCAAACTCATGTAGAAGTTGTGTTGCAGCTTTACTATTAATTCTAATATAAGTATCATTTTTACCAACTCGTGCAATCTGTTTTCCCAAAGTAACTAAACAGTCTTTAGAAGATAATGGAATCGTATCTGCAATTTGTGTGACTAAATCACCTAAATGTTTAATCGTTTCAACAGACGGCGGATTTTTTCCGTTTAAATGATTCATCAACCAATTCTTTTCTTCGGTTTCTAACCAATCACTACTTTTGACTGCATTTTTTAAAGAGTCTAATTCTGATTTAGAAAATTCTGCATCTGTCCAACCAACATAGATTATTGGTAGAAAAGCAAGCAATACTTCATTCTCTATAATTGGTTGTAATAATTTTGAGTTGCTATTATTTATAAATTTGGCTAACGGCATAATTAGTTTTTTATAATTTTTTTTTACAAACTTTAATCCTGTTTATTGCGTATTAATAGTACAATTTAAATTGATTAGTTGTTTATACAAAACAATAGATTTAAAATATTGTCTAAGATAGTATAAAGTTATTAAGTCCAAAAATTGTCAATCTCCAAACAAAATTTGTTTAATTTCTTAAAGTAAAATTAAAAATTAGGAATACTGACGACACTTTACTGGATTTTATTCGTTTAATTATGTAGCTTTATCAACACGACACGAAATTGTTTTTTCGAAATGATTAAATATAAAATGATGATTAATAAAATATCCATACTTATTATAAGCTTAATTTTTAGTGGCGGACTTTTAACAGCACAAAGCGTTAAAGATGCTATTAAAAAACAGCCAAAAGGAATTGTGTATGATAAAGAAGCTTCAGGCTTCTTACGTTTACATACAAATGGATATGCTATTGGTGGAACTTATGGCACATTAAAGACTTATTATAAAACGAATTACTGGCAGTTTGAATTAATTCATATCAAGCACCCAAGAGAATACACGAATCGCTCACAGTTTGCTGGTGGAGGAAGTTCATTTATATTTGGAAAACAAAATAACTTTTTCGGACTTCATGGTGCTTATGGTCAAAAGCGATACTTTTCAGGAAAAGCAAAAAAGCAAGGTGTAGCAGTAGGAATGTCTTATTCTGTTGGTCCATCTTTGGGGATTATAAAACCTTATTATTTGGATTTGTATGTAGACAGAAATGGTAGACAACCTATTTCAAGACCACAAAGATATACAGAAGAAAATAGTAGCACTTTTTTGGATATTAACAGTATTGCTGGAGCAGCAGGATTTGGTTATGGTTTTGATGAATTAAGTTTAGTGCCAGGTGGACATGGGAAAGTAGCTTTACATTTAGATTGGGGCGCTTATGAAGAATATGTTAGAGCTATCGAAGTTGGTTTAATGCTGGATGTTTATACAAAAGAAATTCCGATTATGTTAACAGATGATAATCGTCCTTATTTTATTAATTTATACTTCGCAGTAGAATTAGGGAAAAGGTGGTAAGTTTAATCAATTAATAAGCGAATAAAAATGGCTCATCAACTCAGGTTAATGAGCCATTTTTAATTTCAGACCAGACAATGTCTAAAAAAACGTGTATACTTGTAAAGGGATGAAAATGTGATTTTTTTATCACATTTTTTCGTTTTATAAGTAGATACCGATAGGTATAAATCATTTTTTATAAAATCACTTTTTCTGCCGTATCGGGTATAAATTTCAATTGGTTGATTAATTTTGGAATTATTTTAATGATATATTAAGCCAATAAATTTTTTTTAATTAAAAGGAAGATGAAATCATTTTTTTTAAAGGAGCGGAATATGATGATTGCGATTGCATTGAATGCAATTGTGATTTTTTGTTTGAGTTTTCCGTCTTTAACGAGAAATTTAGTTTGGATTGTTTTGGATAATGTTTTTGTCGTTTTCTTTTTGTTAGAAGCAATTATTAAAATTCGAGCAGAAAAATTCAAAAACTATTGGAAAAATAATTGGAATAAGTTTGATTTTTTGGTGGCATTAGGTTCACTTCCATTATTATTTCCACCACTTTTAGTTCAATTGGAAGCACAAGGTTTAGACCCTTTTTGGATTCTATTATTGCGATTATTTAGATTATTACGCTTGGTAAGATATTTTTGGTTTGTACCGAACTTAGCACATTTATTACAAGGTTTGACAAGAGCGTTTCGAGCCTCAATATTTGTCTTGTTTATCTTACTATTTTTTAATTTTATATTATCCATATTAACGACACATTTGTATGGTGGATTAGCACCGAGTTTATTCGGAAATCCCTTCAAATCTTTTTATACTATTTTTCAATTATTTACCTTAGAAGGTTGGAATGAAATTCCAAAAATTATTGAAGAAGCAACAGATAATAATGTTACTGTTTTTTTGACACGAATGTATTTTGCTTTCATCGTTTTGATAGGTGGAATTTTCGGAATGTCTTTAGCGAATGCTATTTTTGTCGATGAAATGACGATTGATAATAATGCAAAGGTTGAAGAGCAATTAGATAGATTAGAAACTCAAATAGAAGAGTTGAAAGAAATATTGAAAAATAAAAATACATAATGGTATTCTGTACTTGGTATTCGGTATCTGTCTGATACTGAATACCGAATACCAAATACCGAGTAACCAACATAGAATGAATACCAAATTAGAGCGTTTAAGAGCGTTGATGTTAACGTATAATTTAGAAGCGTATATAATTCCTAATACAGATCCACACCAAAGTGAATATGTCGCAGAACATTGGCGAACTATGACTTGGCTTTCTGGTTTTGATGGTTCTGCTGGAACATTGGTTGTGGCGAATGAATTTGCTGGACTTTGGACCGATGTTCGATATTTTATTCAAGGTGAAAGACAGTTGAAAAATACTGGAATTGACTTGATGAAATTGAAAACACAAGGAGTTCCAGAATATTTAGATTGGTTGGCAGAAAACTTGAAAGAGGGCGATGAAGTTGGTTTCGATGGGAAATTATTTTCAGTAGCTCAAGTTGAGCGAATGCGAAATAAATTAGAGCCAAAAGGTATTCGTTTAGTCGCATGTGATGACTTAATCAAAGTCGTTTGGGAAGGTCGCCCAGAAATTCCAACTAAACCGATTTTTACTCATGATGTAGAATTTGCAGGAAAATCTCGCATAGAGAAAATTGCTGCTGTTCGCGCTGAAATGGATGAAAATTCGGTACAATATCATTTATTAACGGCTTTAGACGATATTGGTTGGTTATTAAATATTCGTGGCAACGATGTACAATGTAATCCTGTAGCAATTTGTTACGCCTTGGTTTCGCCTCAAAATGTTCGTTTGTTTATTAATAAGAATAAGGTTTCGGATGAAGTAAAGGCAGAATTGAAAACGGACGGAATTGAATTATATGATTATACTGCAATCGAATCACATTTAAAAGCTTTGAAAGTAGACGAAACGATTTTAATGTCAAAAGGGCAAGTAAGCCATTGGTTGCACAATGCGGCTTCAGTTGCAAATATTGTTTTTGGAAAGTCGATTCCTCATTTTCATAAAGCGATTAAAAACGAGGTTGAAATTCAGCATTTCAGAACGGTAATGGCGAAAGATGGTGTCGCAATGGTTCGTTTCTTGAAATGGTTGGAAGATAATATTGGGAAAATAGAGATTTCGGAATTATCCGCTTCTGATAAATTAACTGCTTTTCGTGCAGCATTGCCTCATTATTACGGCAATAGTTTTGACCCGATTTCTGGTTATAAAGGAAACGGAGCGATTATTCATTATCGAGTAACAGAAGAAACAGATGAAAAAATGTCTGCAGACGGTGTTTATTTGATTGATTCTGGTGGACAGTATTTAGATGGAACAACGGATATTACAAGAACCGTGACTTTAGGAAATGTGAATGCAGAAGAAAAACGAGCTTACACAGCTGTTCTGAAAGCACATATTGCGGTTGCTGTTGCTAATTTCCCAATTGGAACAACTGGAAGTACTTTACACGCAATCTGTAAAAATCAGATGTGGAATGAAGGTTTAGATTATGGTCACGGAACTGGTCATGGCGTTGGTTTCTTTATGAATGTACACGAAGGACCACAACGAATTGGCGGTGGAGCTGGAGGCAGAATTCCTTTTGAAATCGGAATGGTTACTTCCAATGAACCAGGCAATTATCAAGAAGATAAATTCGGGATTCGAATTGAGAATTTAGTCATTACGATTCCAAGTAAACACGAAGGATATTTAGCTTTTGAGACGATTACAGTTTGTCCAATTGATACTAATTTGATTAATAAAGATATGCTAACATCAGCAGAAGTTAATTGGTTAAATGAATATCATAAGATGACTTTTGAGCGAATTTCGCCTTTGTTAGAAGCGGATGAAGTGGAATGGTTGCAAGAGAAAACGGTTGCGATTTAAGTTTTAACTCAGCTATCGGACAGCTTTAAGCTGTCCGATAGCTTTCACTCAAAAATTAAAAACTTATTACTACTTTTGTAATAATTAAGTAATCAAATAAGAAAATTTACCCAATCATTAAAACGCAAAAATAATGTTAGAGGATAATAAAAACTTAGAAGAAGAGGAAGCAGTAGACAATCAAACGGAAGATAACGATGAGTTTGAAACAGAGGAATCGCAAGCGGTTGAAGTTTCAGCAGAAGAAAAAGCTCGTAGAGAACGAGTTTTTGAAGGTGAATTGTTACCTCAAATTGATGCTTGTTATACCTTTGCGTATCACTTGGTTTATAACGAAGCTGATGCAAATGATTTGGTGCAGGAAACTTATTTGAAAGCATATCGGTTCATTCATAGTTACCAAGAGGGAACTAATGCAAAGGCATGGTTGTTCAGAATACTCAAAAACGCCTTTATTAATCAATATCGGAAGCGTTCTCGCCAACCGAATAAGGTAGATTTAGAGGATTTTATCACTTATCACGATACCGAAGAAGGTTCAAATTTATCTGGTTATTCAGATTTGAGAACGGATATGTTTGATGCAATGATGGGTGATGAAGTGACATTAGCAATAAATAAATTACCACCAGATTTTAAGTTGGTAATTCTATTATGTGATATCGAAGGATTCACATATGAAGAAATCTCAAAAATTGTCAATATTCCAATTGGAACAGTTCGTTCTCGCTTACATAGAGCAAGAAATATGTTGAAAGAACAGTTGAAAGAATATGCAAAATCATTGGGGTTTGAAGATAAAAGGTAGCTGGATACTGGATACTGGTTACTGGTTTCTCTGAAGAAGTTTAAAGATACAAAAGTGCGATTAGCACTTTAGTATCAAGTATCAAGTATCAAGTATCAAAAAATAATTTTTACAATTAATAAATAAGATTTTTCACAAAGGACATTTTTCTAATTAATAACAAAATCATGTTTTTCACAGTCAATAATGTATCGGAACAAAGAGACTCGCAAGTCCTGCTATCAGAAGGGAAAACCTTCGAGCATGTTGCCGTATTGATGACTGAAAAGAGAAACATAGGAAAATAGTTTCTTCAAAAAAGAATAAGTTATGGGTACGGCACAGAATCACACTTGCAACAACTTTTCAAACAAAGTAATTTTATATTTAGACGGTAGGTTAGATAATCAAGAAGAACGAGAATTATTAGCTGAAATGAAACGTTGCCCCAGTTGTTTAGAAAAATATAGTAAAGAAAAAGCATTCCGAACATTTATTCGAAGTAAAGTTAGCCGAAAGAAGGTTTCTCCCGTATTAATACAATCCATAAAAGACAAAATTCGTCAAGCATAAATATATTTATTCGTTAATTGGTGATTCTACAGAATCATGATAGAATTCTATTTGATAATCAATTGACTAA
>CAZEOC010000168.1:0-8093 GCA_964513525.1 uncultured Saprospiraceae bacterium
AACCCAAGAAAACATTCCCGTATTTTATGGATAAATCCGTTACCAAAAGTTACTTACTTTAAAGATGAAGATGGCGATGAAATGGCAGAATTGATTTTTGCCAATAAAAAGTCAAATTCTGAAATTGTATTAGATGCAGATTTAGGTGAATGGTTAGTTTCAACATTAGCGAAAGCATATGTAAAATCAGATAAAAACTATACTTTTCAGCAATTGAAAACTGATTTTGACAATGCAGATTTGGGCGAATTTGAGGAAGTTTTTGGTAGTGAATTGTTTGAGGGTTTGAGGAGTTTTGGGTTGTTGGTTTTGTAAGAAAAAGGAATCGACTTCAATTCTAATCGATTCCTTTTTTAATATTAATTATCTACTCTTCAAAAACACCTTCAACTAATAATTTATCCATCTTACGGTTGAATTCATCTCGTTGATTTGTTCTTGGAAATGGAATATCTGGAATTGGTCTTCCTAAAAATTCACATAGTGGTTTCCAACCATCTTTGATATTATAAATTAATAAATTCTCAGGTTTTACAACAGCTTTGACCGTTTCCAAATGTTGATTATAAATAGTTTCAACAAAAGCTTTATCTTCAAATCGAGATTGAAATTGACCTTCCCAAATAAGTTTATCACTATACATAAAAACAGGTGCGACCTTTCGAAAATCACTGGACAATATCATATTTTTAATCATTTTCAAAATATCCAAAAACCCCTTTGGCTTACCTCGATAAATAGTTTCGTAAACACTCGTGTACCAACTATCAAAATTTCGTTCAGTATAAATGACTTTCAAATCTGGATTAATTTCAATTAATTCCTTATAAAATAAACAAACAGGATAATCAACTGCACTTGTGTAACCTTCAAAAAAAGCATTCCAATCTGTGTTACTATTTTTTCGAATATTCTTAAGAATTGATAATCGCTCAGTTTTTTTCATTAATTCTATCATATGAAAACATGGACTTTCATCCAAATATTCTAATGCAAATTTTAATGACATTGTACCTGTACGACCTAACCCTGTTCCAATTGTTTTTAACTTCATTTTGTTTTTTATATCAATACGGGAAGAAATAAATTATCGTAGGTTTCATTTGGATATAATTTAAAATAGTTGGTATTTTATGGAAATAAATTTATTTCATAATTCTATTAGAAAACTAACAAAATAAAATGCTCAACCAACTCCAAATCCAAGGCTACCAAATCAAAAAAGCCATATACACCGAATCCGAAATTCAAGAAATACTACAAATTCTTTCAGAGAAAAAAGTAGCAAAAAAGTTTGGTGTTCGACGATTTTTAGTGGATAATTCAGCATTATTACCAATTATTTTGAATGATAATTTGCGGCAAATAATTCAATCGTTTTCTGATAAAGCATTAATAATCAAATCTATTTATTTCGATAAACCGCCAAATGCAAATTGGATTGTGAATTGGCATCAAGATTTGACGATAAATGTCAATGGAAAAATTAAACAGGAAGCGTTTAAGAATTGGCGAGTTTTGAAAGCACGAACAGTCGTACAACCGCCTTTAGAAATATTAGAAAACATTGTAACCGTTCGAATTCATTTAGATGAATGTCGATTAGAAAATGGCGCTTTACAAGTTGTTCCAAAATCACATTTGAATGGAATTTTAAAAGTAGAAAATATTGAATTATTAAATCAAAAAGCAATTATTTGTGAAGCGAATCAAGGCGATATTTTATTAATGAAACCATTAATTTTACACGCTTCTAAACGCGTTCAGAATAATTCAAATCGTCGAGTGATTCATATAGAGTTTTGTGATAAAGAATTACCAATAGGTTTAGAATGGAATGAACAAATTGAACTATAAAGGTTTTCTATTAATTACTACGACATAATTAAACAAGTGTAAATAACAGAGTTATTTACACTTGTTTAATGGTGTTCAGGTACTTAAGATTTTCAATTAATCATTGAAACTGGTTCTACTCTTCATCTCTATCCCAATCCATCGAACGTTTCACGGCTTTTTTCCAACCTTTATATAATTTTTCTTTTTGAGCTTCCTCCATCTTTGGTTCAAACTTTTTATCTAACTGCCAGTTTTTAACAATCGCTTCTTTTTCCCAAAATCCAACTGCTAAACCTTCCAAGTAAGCTGCTCCTAAAGCAGTCGTTTCTATAATCTCTGGTCGTTCCACCGAAACGCCTAAAATATCCGACTGAAATTGCATCAATAAACTATTTGCAGATGCTCCGCCATCTACTCGCAATCCTTTCAGATTCACGCCCGAATCTTGTTCCATAACTGTCAAAACATCTCGCGTTTGATAAGCCAAAGCTTCCAAAGTTGCTCGAATCAAATGCGTTTTTTCCGTACCACGAGTCAAACCAAAAATTGCTCCTCGTGCATACATATCCCAATACGGCGCACCCAAACCTGCAAATGCTGGCACAACATAAACGCCGTCTGTACTCGGCACTTTCATCGCATAATATTCAGAATCTGGTGCTTCATCTATAATTTTCAAACCATCTCGAAGCCACTGAATCGCTGCTCCTGCAATAAAAATACTTCCTTCTAATGCATAAGTTACTTTTCCATCAATTCCCCAAGCAATTGTTGTCAACAAACCATTTTTTGATTGAACAAATTGGTCGCCAGTATTCATTAACATAAAACAACCAGTTCCAAAAGTATTTTTCGCCATTCCAACTTCATAACAAGCTTGACCAAAAAGTGCCGCTTGTTGGTCGCCAGCAATTCCTGCTATTTTTATCTTTCCACCAAAAAAGTCTGCTTCCGTTTCTCCATAAATTTCACTCGATGCTTTCACTTCTGGTAAAATACTTTTAGGAATATTCAATTCCGAAAGCATCTTATCATCCCATTTTAGTTCTTTGATATTGTATAATAAAGTTCGAGATGCATTGGTATAATCCGTAATATGAACCTTTCCACCTGTTAATTTCCAAACCAACCAAGTATCAATTGTTCCAAATAATAAATCGCCATTTTCCGCTTTTTCTCTTGCACCTTCTACATTTTCTAAAAGCCAATGTACTTTTGTTCCCGAAAAGTAAGCATCAATTACCAATCCTGTATTTTCTCGAACGTATTCTGTCAGACCTTTTGCAGTCAAATTATCACAAATCGAAGCCGTTCGTCTATCTTGCCAAACGATAGCATTATGAATCGGTTCGCCAGTATTTTTATCCCAAACAACTGTTGTTTCTCTTTGGTTTGTAATACCAATTCCAGCAATATCTGTTGCTTTCACATTTTGCTTTCGCAATAAATCTTTAACTACCTTGAGTTGCGTTTGCCAAATCTCTTCTGCATTATGTTCTACCCAACTTGGTTTAGGATAAATCTGTGTAAATTCTTTTTGTTCTGTAGCAACGATTGAACCCGATTTATCAAATAAAATTGCTCTGGAAGAGGTTGTTCCTTGGTCTAAGGCAAGAATGTAATTCATATTGTATTTTTTTGATTTTTACTTTTAACACATCAAAAATAAAAGTAGGGATTTTTTAGGAAAATTATTAAGAATCAAGTTTTTAATGAATAGATTTCAACTTTAGTTTCCATTATAGCCAAGATTTAAACCTTATCAAAACATTGATTAATATCTATTTTACGCCTTAAATAATATCTAATTATCAAAATCATTTTCACTTTTTCAAAAAAAATAACCTGTCAAGAAGATTCTCAACAGGTTATTTTTTAATATTAAAATGTATCTAAAGCTTTTATAGCCAATAGTCTACGATTCAATAAATTACTTCTTAAAAAGATTTCCTAATAAACCTTTTCCGATATCCATTAAATTATCAGCAACTCCGTCGCCTTCTTTATCTAAGAATCCAGAAATCATATCTAAAGCAGCATTTCCAGTACTTGATTGTTGTTTTGCACCTGTAAATTGATTCATTACTAAACTTGCTATTCCAGCTACATCTAAACCACCTTGTTGTTTTTGTTGTCCTAATAATCCCATTACGATTGGTGCTAATTGCGTCATCAAATTAGAAGTCGCTCCACTACTCAAACCACTCTGTTGGCTTACTACTTGCTCAACTCCAGTTTGTTTTTGACCAAATAAGTGACTTAAAATTCCACTTCCACCAGCAGTATCATTACCACTTGTAACGAATCCCATTAAGTCATTTAAAATGCCACCATCATGATCCTTATCTAAAGCACTTGCGAAAGAAGCCGCACCTTCAGGAGATTGTGTATTTTTTGACATTGCAGCTAACATTGCAGGAATTGCAGCTTGAATTGCAGATTGTGTTTCTTGTTTTCCGCCACCAATCTGATTTGTTAATTGCTCTAAAACTTCTCCTGATAATTGACTTTGTACTAATTCTAAGATATTAGACATGTTATTTAATTTTTTTAATTTGATAATATTAAACTATTGAATTCAATTGTTATTAATAATAACTGTTGTATTCTAATTTTTTTGACCTTGTAAATATAGGAAAGTAACAAGACTTTACAAATATTTATATAACCTGTTGAATATCATAAACTTGTCTGTAATATCCTTTTTCTGAAAATAATTTTTCTGGTGTTCCTAATTGTACAATTTCGCCATCGTCCAAAACTATGATTTTGGTCGCATGCTGAACGGAGGATAATCTATGTGCAATGAAAATAGTCGTCTTATCTGCTGCATACTTTTCTAATGCTGCTTGAATTTCAGACTCTGTTGTCGTATCGACCGCAGAAGTAGAATCATCAAAAACTAAAATATCTGGCTTTGACAATAGTGTTCTTGCTAAAGCAACGCGTTGTTTTTGACCGCCAGAAAGTGTCACACCTTTTTCTCCAACTAAGGTTTCATAACCATTTGCCATTTTATGAATAAAACTATTAATCTGTGCGGCATTTGCGGCAGTTTCTTTTTCAGATTCTGTTACATTTTCATTAGCAAAAATCATATTTCCATGAATTGTTGTGGAGAATAAAAATGGCTGTTGATGTACAATTCCTAATTGTTTCCTTAAAAATGTTTTATCAAAAGTGGACAATGGTTTATCATCTAATAATATTTCTCCAGAAGTTGGTTCATACAACCGAGCTAATAAAGCAATAATTGTGGACTTTCCTGCACCAGTTTTTCCCATAAGTGCGATATTTTCTCCAGCATCAATCGAGAAACTAATATTTTTCAAAGCCCATTTTTCGGCTGTTTCGTGATATTTGAAACTGACATTTTTAAATTCAATTTTTCCTCGAATTGCTTCTTGTTTAGGAATTTCACCAGCGTAATTTTCAGTTTTTGCATCTAATATTTCTGCGATTCTTTCCATCGCAACAGTTGCCATTCCCATTTGTGAAACGGTTTGTCCAACTTGTCTCATTGGCCAAGCAACTAATAAGGTATAACTAAAAAAACTGGCAAATTCTCCAATAGAAATTGCTTGATTTAAGACATAAAATCCACCAATAAAAACAGAAATTGCAATTTGTATATTGATTAAAAAATCTGCAATTGTCCAATAGTTTTTGTGTAAATAAACATGTTTTAAAGCGACTTGTAATTTTGCTTGGTTTTGTTTTTTGAATTTTTGAATTTCAAATTTTTCTCTTGCAAATGCTTGTACTACTCGTATTCCTGATAAATTTTCTTGAGCAATTTTGGTTAGTTTATCTTGCTCAGCTTCGTGTTCTTGCCAAACCTTTCCTTCTTTTTTGAAAAAATAAACGGCTAAACATAAATTAACTGGTCCTAAAAAAATTGACCATAATGCGTATTGCCAATGTATTGCTAACATCATAGTTAATGCGCCTAAAAAAACTGCGGAAAACATCACTAATTCTACCGTTTGTTTTGCCAAAAACGTTTTTACTGTATCAACATCGCCAGTCGAACGCTGGATTAATTCTCCAGTTGATTTTTGATTTACCCATGAAATTGGTAATCTTTGAATATGTAAAAACAGTCGATTTCGAAGATTCTGAATGGCATTTTCAGTTGCAGAAGCGGCAATTACTCCAGAAACAAATTGAGTAGCTACTCGAAAAATAGAAACAATCATTACCATTACAGCTATATAAAGTAAAACGGTAATTAGATTTTCTGGCGTAATATCTGGCAAAAAACTATACAAGAATTCCGCAATTACATCTGATTTTTGAATTGCTTCTTTTCCATTATTTAAAAAGAAAACAACAATACCATCTATTGTAATTTGTAATATTTTCGGAGATAACATTCTAAAAATAGCGGAGATTGTAATCAATATTCCTGCTATAAAATATTGCCATTTCCACTGTTCAAGAACATTGAGTAATCGTTTGATATTTTTCATTATTTGTAAATTTCAATTCTACTGAAAATGTATTACAAAATAAGTTGAAATTTCGTTCCTTTTCTGTTGTTTGATTCTTTGATAAATTTCGTAGAAGATTAAAAGTTGCTTTTGTCGTGTTGTCAATTAGTTATTCAAAATAAAATACAACACAAAAAACATTTAAAGAGCAATTAATCTTGACTTCTCATGGAATTTATCAGAGAGACAACTATTTATTTTTAATTCTTATTTACTTTTGCAAGATTACAAAATTATTTTAATGTATTAATATGTACTGGAAGACTAAGACATTTCAAGAATTATCATTAGACGAATTATACCAAATTATGGTATTGCGACAAGCAGTTTTTGTAGTTGAACAAGATTGCCCTTACCTTGATGCAGATGGAAAAGACCAGTCGAGTTATCACTTATTGTGTTATGATGAAGCGGAAGAATTAGTTGCTTACGCACGATTATTACCAAAAGGATTATCTTATAAAGATGCTGCCTCAATAGGTAGAGTTGTTAATAGTGCTAAGGTTCGAGGAAAAGGGATTGGGAAACAATTGATGGATATTTCTATTAAAGAGATTCGTAGATTATTCGGAAATGAAAAAATAACGATTTCTGGTCAATGCTATTTACAACGATTCTATGAAAATTTAGGATTTGTGGTTATTGGTGAAAGCTATTTAGAAGATGACATTCCACATTATAAAATGAATCTTTTGGAGTAGATAATAAAAAATAAAAAGGCGAAATTCATCATAAATCTATCTACTTTCTCTACTTTTATCTTCTACCCTTACCAAATTATTTCTACCTTTGCATTTTTATTAAAACCACACTTCAAATCATAGAAAATTAACTTTTGTAATTATTAATTTAGAGATTATAAATAAGTAGGTCAAATAGTTTATAATTCATAATTAATACTTCAAAAAGTGATTTTCCTCATTACTACAAATTATGAAAAGCGTTAATATCTTTTCGGGAAGAGCTACCAATTATTTAGCGGAAAAAATTGCCCATTTCTACGGTGAAAAATTAACAAATGTTGAAGTTAAGACTTTCAGCGATGGTGAAATTCAGCCTGTGATTAATGAATCTGTTCGAGGTTCTTATGTTTTTTTGATTCAATCAACAATGCCGCCTGCGGATAATTTATTTGAATTATTATTAATGATTGACGCTGCAAAAAGAGCTTCTGCTGGTTATATCACCGCAGTTATTCCATATTTTGGTTATGCTCGTCAGGATAGAAAAGATAAACCTCGTGTTCCAATTTCGGCTCGTTTGGTAGCAGACTTATTAGAAGCTGCTGGAGCGAATCGTATCATGACGATGGATTTACACGCTGACCAAATTCAAGGTTTCTTTAATATTCCTGTGGATCACTTGCAAAGTGATGCGATTTATATTCCGTATTTGGAAGACCGTAAAGATATTGATATGAATAATGTCATCTTTGCTTCGCCAGATGTTGGTGGTGTAAAACGTGCGAGAGCTTATGCGAAATATTTCAAAACGGATTTAGTTATCTGTGATAAATATCGTGAAAAAGCAAACGAAGTAAAAGGAATTACGGTAATTGGAGAAGTAGAAGGAGCTGATGTGATTTTGGTGGATGATATGGTGGATACGGCAGGAACATTATGTGCAGCTGCAGAAGCTTTGATGGCAAAAGGAGCAAAAAGTGTTCGCGCTTTGACAACGCATCCTGTACTTTCTGGTCCAGCTTACGAACGTGTTGAAAATTCTCAATTAACGGAATTAATCGTTTGTGATACTTTACCA
>CAZEOC010000169.1:0-8052 GCA_964513525.1 uncultured Saprospiraceae bacterium
TTATCAATCATAGCAATTACTTTAGGCAAGAAACCTGCTGCTTCCGCTTTATCACTCATTCCACGTAACTTAGCGATTGCTGTACGAGCCGATTTTTTATAATAACGGTTGTGCAAGCGCTTCTTCTCGTCCTGACGGATTCTTTTCTTTGATGATTTATGATTTGCCATCGTATATTTTACTTATTGAATTTACTTGTAAATTATTTGAATATCAATGCTTTATGATAATTCTTAGAACTAAAATAATTCTTTTTTATCCTTAAGCGATTGCAAAGGTAATTATTTTTAATAAAAAAGGAAATTAAAAAATACTTTTTTGGAACTTTAGTTAAGTTGTTATTTACGGATGTTTCACTATGATTCATATTATAACTGAATCAATCTTTATTATTAATAGACAAAGGATGATAAATGTACTTTTATTATTCTCAATAATTTGTTAATTTTTAATGATGATAATTCGTGTAATTTAAACCCTTAAATAATTATCTTGTTAAGACAATGAAAAAATTGATAATATGAGTAATGGACTTGTTTATATTTTTTAAGAATACAATAAAATTATTTAATTTTGATGTTCAATGCTTTATATGAAGGGAATTAGCCAAAAAAGATTATTTTTGGCTAATTTTTTATATCTGAAAAGGTGTTTGAATTACATTTTACAAAAAAAACTAAGGTAACTTTCACATGAGTGATTTTTCATTTATTAATAACGCACATCCAAGTTTCATTGATAATCTTTATAAAAAGTTTAAGGCAGCACCAGATTCTGTGGAAGAATCTTGGCGTTTGTTTTTTGAAGGGTTTGAGTTTGGAGGAAAAAGCAATGGAACCGCAAACTTTGAAGCACCTTCTGCTTCTGGAAAAATAAAAACAGACTTTGGCGAAATAGAATTTACTGAAAAAGAATTTCAAGTAATTGGAATGATTAACGGTTATCGTCGTCGTGGTCATTTATTATCAAAAACAAATCCGATTAGGGAAAGAGAAGATAGAAAACCACAATTAGCATTGGAAGATTATGGTTTGTCTGAAGCGGATTTGGAAAGAAGATGTTTAGCGTCTCGTGAAATCGGGATGAAGTCAGGGCATACTTTACGAGAAATTATCGATCGGTTACAAGTTATTTATTGTGGAAATATTGGTTTAGAAACATATTATATTCAGGATAAAGCAAAACGCCGTTGGTTGAGAGAACGTTTAGAAAAGTTTAATGATGATGATTATGGTTTATCATTAGAACAGAAAAAACGTATTTTAGAAAAACTAAATGGTGCTGTTGGTTTTGAGAGTTTCTTGAATAAAAAATATGTTGGTCAAAAACGTTTTTCATTAGAAGGTGGAGAATCTGTAATTCCTGCATTAGATGCAATTATTAATAAAGGTGGAGATTTAGGAGTAGAGGAAGTAATCATTGGAATGGCTCACCGTGGTCGTTTGAATGTATTAGCTAATACACTTGGAAAAACTTATGAACAATTGTTCAAAGAGTTTGAAAAGCAAGTAGAACCAAATGAAACTTTAGGTGATGGTGATGTGAAATATCACTTAGGTTTTTCTTCTCAAGTAGAAACGCCGTCTGGTAAAAATGTACATTTAAAATTAATGCCGAATCCTTCTCATTTAGAAGCTGTGAATACAGTAGTAGAAGGTTTTGCGAGAGCAAAAGCGGATATTTTATATAAAAACGATTACGATAAAATCTTACCAATTTTGATTCATGGTGATGCTGCGGTTGCAGGTCAAGGTATTGTTTACGAAACAGTACAAATGAGTCAATTAGCTGGATATTATACAGGCGGAACGATTCATTATGTTATTAATAATCAAGTTGGATTTACGACGGATTATGAAGATGCTCGTTCAAGTACTTATTCTACGGGTGTAGCAAGTTTAGTAGAAGCACCAGTATTGCATGTAAATGGTGATGATCCAGAAGCTGTTGTTTTTGCAGCAGAAATAGCAATGGAATATCGTCAGACATTTAATTCTGATTTCTTTATTGATATGGTTTGTTATCGTCGTCATGGACATAATGAAGGAGATAATCCTCGTTTCACACAACCAAAAATGTATGAAGCGATTGATGAACATCCAGATGTAAGAGAAATTTATAAAAAAGAGTTAATTGAAAAAGGAACAGTTGAAAAAGATATGGCTGAAAAGCTGGACAAAGAATTCAACGACTTTTTGCAAGAACGACTTGATAAAGTAAAACAGAAAGATTTACCTTATAAATACCAAGAATCAGAACAAGCTTGGAGAAAATTAAGACATACAGCTAATCCTGAGGATTTTATTACATCTCCAGAAACTGGTGTCGCAAAAGAAACCTTAGAAGGTATCGTTCAACATTTAATGAGCGTTCCAGAAGGTTTTCAACCTGTAAAAACGGTTAATCGTTTATTTAAGAACATGAAGAAATTCGTGAAAAATAATACTTACGATTGGGCTTTTGCAGAATTATTAGCTTATGGGTCTATTCTTTTGGAAGGAAAAGATGTAAGAATGAGTGGACAGGATGTGAAACGTGGTACGTTCTCACACCGTCATGCTGTTTTAAGAGATAGAGAAAATTATTCTGAATATAATCGTTTAGATGGTATTGCAAATGAACAAGGTAAATTTCATATTTACAATTCATTCCTTTCGGAATATGGTGTTTTAGGTTTTGAGTTTGGTTATTCTTTGGCTACGCCAGAACCATTGATACTTTGGGAAGCACAATTTGGAGATTTCTTTAATGGTGCTCAAACAATGGTAGATCAATTCATTATGGCTGCTGAAAGTAAGTGGGGAAGAATGAGTGGATTAGTAATGTTGTTACCACATGGATATGAAGGTCAAGGACCAGAACATTCATCTGCTCGTTTGGAACGTTTCTTACAGTCAAGTGCAGAGTTCAATGTAACGGTTGCTAACGTAACAAAACCAGCCAACTTTTTCCATTTATTACGTCGTCAATTGGCTCGTGAATTCCGTAAGCCATTAATCGTAATGTCGCCAAAATCATTGTTACGTTTTCCTAAATGTGTTTCACCTTTAGAAGATTTCATTTCAGGAACTAAGTTTCAAGAAGTTTATGATGATCCAATCGTTGGAGAAGATCAAAAATTAATTGATGAAGTGAAAATTGTACTTTGGTGTTCTGGTAAGATTTATTATGATTTATTAGAAAAGCAAGAAAAAGAGAATCGTCATGATGTTGCGATTGTGCGTTTGGAGCAATTATATCCATTCCCGAAAACACAGTGTGATGATATTAATAGAAAATATGGTAAAGATGTCACTTTCCGTTGGGTTCAAGAAGAACCCTCAAATATGGGAGCTTGGCAGTATATCTTAGCATTTTATCGTAAGCATGATTTAGAGTTGGTTTCTCGTAAATCAAGTGCTTCTCCTGCGACAGGTTATGCAAAAGTTCATATTAAAGAACAAAAGGATATTGTTGAAAGAGCATTTGCTTTACCTGAGAAATAGTTTTAGCATTGACAAAGCATTAAAAGGTATAAAAATATCAAGTATATGCGTAGATTATTTTTTTTATTAATAATAGGTTTAATTATGAGCAGTTGTGAATCTGAAACGTCAGATATAACTGAAACTCAAACTATTGTTCAAAAAGAAGTAGAAGAAGCTGAAAAAACTTATAATTATAAAGGTTTAATCGGCAAAGAACGCAATATTGAAATGCAATTAATTATTAACAATAAAACAATTGTTGGTAATTATATGGATAAAAAAGCCGAAACGATTTTACCTATAAAAGGAGTACTTCGAGAAGATAATCGAATAGAATTATCTGTTTATGAACCTTCTGGTGAAATTATGGAATTGTTTATTGGAACATTTCAAAATGAAAAAATCATTGGAGAATGGTTTGATAAAACGGCTGTTGTAGAAACAAAATTCGATTTTTCAATAAGTAAAATAGCTTCAAGTGTAACAGAAGATTTCCTTGAACAGCTTAAAGGAACTTATGAATACGAAGTAGAAGATTATATCAGTACAATCATTATAGAACCAATGGGGAAACATATCGTTAGTGTTCAGATGGTTGTTACTTATGGTAGTTGTACTGGTGATATTCAAAATGAAGCTTATATCTATGATACACAGCATATTAATTTATATGATAAAGATGATTGTTTCTTGAATTTATATTATAATGAAAATATAATTTCAATAACGGAAACACATTGTATGTATCATCATGGTTTCGGTTGTGTATTTGAAGGGAAATACCACAAAGTTAGTAATGAATTAAATTGGATAATGGATAGTTAAGATTTGGTGATTGGTGATTAGCGATTAATGTTGGAAAATTCAATAATATTAAATGAAAACCAATTATTAATCACGAATCACCAATAACCAATTGTCAAATAAAAAAAATGAGTGTAGTTGAAATTAAAGTTCCTGTGATTGGCGAATCTATTTCAGAAGTAACGCTTTCACAGTGGTTAAAAGAAGATGGTGCTTATGTTGAGTTAGATGAGCCGATTTGCGAATTTGAATCTGATAAAGCAACTTTAGAATTACCAGCAGAAGTTGCAGGTAAATTAATCTATGTTGCTGCGGAAGATGATGATTTAGAGATTGGTGCTATTGTAGCTAAAATCGATACCAGTGTTACAGCAGGAAATGGTGCTGCTCCAAAAAAAGCCGCTCCTAAAGCAGAGGAAGCAAAAGCAGAAACTCCAAAGGTAGAAACGGAAAGTAAAGAAACTTATGCGACTGGTCATCCTTCTCCAGCAGCTGAAAAGCTAATGAAAGAAAATGGTTTATCAGCAAGTGATATCAAAGGAACGGGTAAAGATGGTCGTATCTTGAAAGAAGATGTATTAGCTGCAATGGAAGCTAAGGAGTCTGCTCCAAAAGAAAGTAAACCTGCAGCTAAAGCTCCTGAAAAGACAGCTGAACCTCAAACTTCAACAGCAACATTTAGTAGAAATACTCGTCGAGAAAAAATGTCTCGTATGCGTCGTACTATCGCAAGTCGATTAGTTGCGGCAAAGAATGAAACTGCAATGTTGACAACTTTCAACGAAGTTGATTTAACGAATGTGATGGCATTACGTAAGCAATACCAAGAACGTTTTGTAGAGAAATATGGAATCAAATTAGGTTTCATGTCTTTATTCTCAAAAGCAGTTGCAATGACCTTGATGGAAATGCCTGAGGTAAATGCAATTATGGATGGAAATGAATTGATTTATCATGATTTTGCTGATGTTTCAATAGCTGTATCTACGCCAACTGGTTTAGTTGTTCCTGTGATTAAGAATGTTGAATCTTTAGATTTCCATGAAATTGAAAAGAATATCAAAGCAGTTGCAGTAAAGGCTCGTAATGGTAATTTGAGCTTAGAAGAAATGCGTGGTGGAACATTCACAATTACAAATGGAGGTGTTTTTGGTTCATTGGTAAGTACACCAATTATCAACCAACCACAATCTGCAATTTTAGGAATGCACACTATCAAAAAACGTCCGATGGAGGTTAATGGTGAAGTGAAAATTCGTCCAATGATGTTTTTAGCTTTATCTTATGATCACCGTGTGATTGACGGAAGTAGTGCAGTTACTTTCTTAGTGAAAGTGATTAAGCGCCTAGAAGATCCAACAGCAATGTTATTGAATTTATAAGTCTATTTTTAATATTTATGAATAGCTAAAAGTGATATAGAATTTTCTATATCACTTTTTTAATGCTATGATTTGTTAGTAAAATGGTAATAACTTGAAACTAAATTCCCTATTTGGGAATAAAAACTTCCTTTTATATATTAAGACATATATGTTAAATATAAATATTAAAACATGATTTTAATGTGTAAAGTGTTGATTTTTAATAGTTTGTGTTTTTATTTTGATTGAGGAGAGAGCGTTTTATAAAAAATGTATAGAGTTGGAAAATGGTTTGCAGTACTAGATGTACACGTAAAATTACAATAATTACAGTGAGAAACTACTTATTAATGAAAACGATAATTCTAAGTACATTTATGGTATTATTAACTTCTTTTAGTATCCTTCAACCGGATAGTAGAACTAAACCTGATCCTCGTTTATATGAGGCTTTATCTGATGGAGAGATTACGGAAATGTTATCTAAGAATCCTTTTTTGATTCAATATTATAACTATTTCTTAGATCATTCTTATAAAATCATAGAACAGCCCAAAAGCGCTAATTTAGATTTGCCAGAAGTTGATATTTCTAATATTGATAAATTCAATATCTTAGTCGTAAAGAAAGAGCAGAAACTAAAGCGAGAGTGGGGAACTCAGACCTATTATGAAATAAAAGGTACAAATAAGGTTTTAGTATTCATTTCTGAGAAGGAGTTTACACAAAAATTGAATAAGTATATTAAAAAAGATGATTACGCTGCAAAGAAGTAATTTGTAGAAGATTAAACTAAATATAAAAAGCTCTTGAAATAAATTTTTATTTCAAGAGCTTTTTATATTTATATCATTGATTATCAGTGTTTTATCTCTTTTTGAACATTTTGTCGTATTGTTTATTGTATAATGACTATGATTTAACGTAGATTTGAATTAATATTAAGTACGTTAAAATTTAAGTATTTCCTATAATTTTGCAAATTTTGTAAAATACTTGTATGTATATTTAAGTTAATATACCGTACAACTATAAAATTCTGTACTAAGTAATTTATAAGGAGAAATTTATCTTTGGAAATCAATACAGTTTTTCTATTTTCCTATTAAATAATTGTCTTTTACAAAAAATCATTCAATGATGAAAAAAAATTCTACAATGCGATATAAGTGGTTTTTAACAGCTTTTTTTGCGGTATTATTCTTTACAAATGTTCAGGCTCAAGATCCACATTTCTCACAGTTTAATTCTGCTCCGCTTCAATTGAATCCTGCAATGGCAGGTGTCTATGAAGGACAATTTAGAGTAGGGGTAAATTATAGAGATCAATGGGGAAGTGTATTAGGTCCTGTACCTTTTCAAACTTCCGCTGTGAATTTTGATTTCAGAATTCATGCTTTTAAAGATGATTATTTTGCAATTGGTTTAAGTTTATTAAATGATAGAGCAGGAGAATCTCGATATGAAATGACACAAGGACACTTTACAGTATCTTTTATGAAAAAAGTTGCTGGCGGAAGAGGTTCTCGTTATGATCAATATTTAATCGCTGGCGGACAGTATGGATTTGGACAACAAGGAATCAATTGGAATGCCCTACAATTTTCCCGTCAGTTCGATGGACAAAATTTCAATGTCGATTTACCAAATGGCGAACAAACTGCTGACCAAACGAATATGTATGGTGATTTGAATGCAGGTTTGATGTGGTATGGATTATTTGGAAAACAAAGAAGTGCTTATTTTGGAGGTGCAATGCATCATTTAAATTCACCAAATATTTCATTTAATGGTGTTCAAACTATTCCGATGTATCGTAGGTATACAATTCATGGTGGTGGAGAATTTCCAATTAATAGAGAAATTACAGTGATGCCTTCGGCAAATATTCAAATTCAAGGTCAAGCTTTCCAAAGTGTTTTTGGAGCTGCTTTACGTTTTTCAACTCGTGAGTGGGATGAATTTGCTATCCGTTTTGGTACTTATAGCCGTTTGGCAGGAAAATATGATGGTGGTTTAATTGCTGATGCGGTAATTGCTTATTCAGGTTTAGAGTGGCATGATTGGTTGATAGGATTAAGTTTCGATGCAAATACTTCATCATTAAGTGGAGTTAGTGGCGGAAGAGGTGCTTTTGAATTGTCATTAACTTATGTAAGTCCGCCTGCACGTCGTAGAGGAATGTATTGTCCTAAATTTTAATATAGAATTAAATTACAATGTTATTAAAAAGCGAGGTTGGAAAACTTTCCAAACTCGCTTTTTTATTTTGTTGATTATCAATGGCTTAAATAGAATATTTAAGTATTGATAAATTTATTTTAATCTTTTTGCATTAATAATATTCGTAATATAATTCACGAAATTTCATTTGTAACCTTTTGTAATCAATGGTTTTTTAATTTTTTTATTAATAA
>CAZEOC010000170.1:0-8050 GCA_964513525.1 uncultured Saprospiraceae bacterium
ATTTCTTCGATTGTTTCTAAGCAGTCAGCAGAAAATCCTGGGCAAATCACATCAACGCTCTTTACACCTTTGATTGGCAGTTGTTGCATTGTTTTGTCGCAATATGGCTCCAGCCAAGGCTCTTTACCAACACGTGACTGGTAGACCAATAGATAGTCTTCATTCGTTATTTTTAATTGCTCAACGACTGCTTTAACCGTCTGTTCACAATGGTGTTGATAAGGGTCACCATTATTGACATACCTTTTTGGTATGCCATGAAACGAGAAGATTAGCTTTTCAGCTTTACCGTTTTTCTGCCAGTGAGTTTCAATCGATTGTGCGAGTGCAGAGATGTACTGCGCATCTACATGATAGTCGCTAATATAGTGTAGTTGAGGAACCCAGCGCTGTACTTTTAATGCATCACCTAGGGCATCCATTGTAGACCCTGTCGTAGAACCAGAGTATTGAGGGTACATAGGAAGCGTAATTAGCTTGCGAATACCAAGTTCATGCATTTTTTCTACAGCGCTATCTATAGAGGGTTTGCCATAGCGCATTGCCATTTCAACATGAAACTCATCACCAAGCATATTTTGTAACTTATTAGAAAATTCTTGGGTGTTAATAAGTAATGGAGAGCCATCTTCTTCCCATACCGTTCTATAAGCGGCAGCACTTTTATGTGAGCGTACATTGATAATAATGCCACGAACTAAGAACTGTCTTAGTAAATTAGGTAGTTCAATAACTCGGGGGTCGGTTAAAAACTGCGTAAGATAAGTACGCAGTTTTGGGCACTTAGGCGCATCAGGAGAACCAAGATTAGTAATTAGAACTCCAATCTTTTCATTACTGTTTATAATATCTTGGTGATTGCCTTTATATTTCATTAGAAGGGTATAGTTATGAATAAAATAACAATTCTAAGCATCGCCTGTGATTTTAATGTCAGGAGAAATATGCTCGTTTGAAAACTCAACCATACGGCGTAAAGAGACCTCAGCTTTTACACGAACTTCTTCATTGATTGTGATTTCGTTATCTCCTTTTAGTAAAACTTGTTCAAGTTTGTCTAGGTCATTCATTTTCATCCAAGGACAAGAAGCGCAACTTTTACAAGTAGCACTATCGCCGCCTGTAGGCGCTGCAATGAACTCTTTTTCAGGTGAAAATTCCTTCATCTTGTGAAAAATACCATCTTCAGTAGCGACGATAAATTTCTTATTTGGCATTTCTTTGGTCGCATTTAAAATTTTGCTAGTAGAGCCAACAACGTCAGCTAAAGCAACAACTGATGCAGGCGATTCAGGGTGGACCAATACTGCAGCGTCTGGGTTCTCGGCAATTAATTCTTCAAGGTAGTGAGCTTTAAATTCTTCGTGTACGATACAAGAGCCTTGCCACATAATCATGTCGGCGCCAGTTTCATCTTTAATATACTGACCGAGGAACCTGTCAGGTCCCCAAATAATCTTTTCACCTTTTTCTTTTAAGTGAGTACAAATTTCAAGGGCAATAGATGATGTCACTACCCAGTCAGCTCGTGCTTTAACTGCTGCACTCGTGTTGGCATAAACAACCACTGTACGGTCTGGATGTTGGTCGCAAAACTCTGCAAATTCATCAATAGGGCAGCCTATATCAAGTGAACATTCAGCGTCGTCTTCAACTAAAAGAACACGTTTTTCCGGGCTTAAAATTTTAGCTGTTTCTCCCATGAACTTAACACCTGCTACAACAACAGTAGAGGCGTCATGTGTCATGCCAAACTTTGCCATATCGAGTGAGTCTGAAACTGTACCACCAGTTTCATCAGCCATGTCTTGTAGTTCACCGTCTACATAATAGTGAGACACTAAAACAGCATCGTTCTTTTTGAGCAAGGCTTTGATTCGTGTTTTTTGAGCGTCGATTTGCTGAGCAGATACTTCTGTGTGTTCAACGACTCTAGCGGTGTCTGCAAGAGCATTAATACGTTCTTCTAGTTTTTGAGGGATGTCTATGTGAGTGCTCATGATTAATCAATAGTAAAATGTATTTAGTAATTAGTTTACCGTATTTCAGCGCGTATTTGATGTTGGTTAAGATAACTTTTGTAAATAGTAAGGCTATAATGCTGTCTTATTATTATTGAATGAGTGTTGGTATCGTGATGACTGAATTTTTATTGGAATATGGATTGTTTTTATTAAAGTCTGTGACTGTATTACTTGTTATTTTGGTCGTTATTGGGACTTCTATGAAAGCAAAGAAAGACGATGATGGCGAGTTGAAGGTGAAAAGCCTTAACGATAAGTTCAGTTCATTAAAGAAAGTTATCCAAGATGCAACTATCGATAAGAAAACACGAAAGTCTGAGTTAAAAGCTGAGAAGAAGAAAAAGAAAGTCGAAAAGAAGAGTTCGTCTGACGATGATACGAAAAATCGGGTATTTGTTATCGATTTTGAGGGTGATATTAAAGCATCTAGTGTTCCTTCATTAAGAGAAGAAGTAACGGCTATTTTGGTTTCTGCAAAAGAAGGCGACGAAGTATTTGTAAACCTAAATAACTCTGGCGGTGTTGTGCATGAGCATGGCTTTGCTGCATCACAGCTGGTACGAATTAAGGAAGCTAAACTACCTTTAACTGTCTCAGTAGACAAGGTTGCGGCAAGTGGGGGTTATATGATGGCATGCGTGGCAGATAAGATCATAGCGGCTCCATTTGCCATTGTCGGTTCAATTGGTGTTGTTGCACAGTTGCCTAATTTTCATCGCCTTTTAGATAAAGCGGGTATCGATTTTGAACAACATACAGCTGGTGAATATAAGCGTAATGTTACTATGTTTGGTAAGAATACAGCTAAAGAACGCTCTCAACTTAAGGAGCAGCTAGAAGACATTCATGATTTATTTCGTGGATTTGTTACCGAATTTAGACCGCAGCTAGATATGAAGGAAGTTGGCACAGGTCAATACTGGTATGGGGTTAAAGCCAAAGAACTTCAATTAGTAGATGAGCTAATGACTAGTGATGATTACTTGTCTTTAATGGCGAATGAAAAGGAGCTTTATCAAGTAAGTTATGAGTTTGAAAAAACAATTATGGATAAATTATCAACTGGTGGTGCAACTTTATTTAATAAGCTAGTAAGTGTATTAAGTAGAAATGATTAATGCAGAGTATTTATGTAGTCATTCAAAATTAAAGCACTTTCTCGTTGATATATACGGTCCCAGTGCTTATCTTTGTCGGGTAGATCATCAGTAATTTTACTTAAGCTATCTTTAGTAATAGGGTTTAAGTTCAGTGATTCTCTGTATTGATTAACGATGTTTAGTCGTTGAGCTTCACGCATCGTATTCCACTTTTTACGGCTTTTCTTGTTGAGCGGAACGACCGTAATTTGAGTGTTTTCTTTTTGTAGTTTGTTGCTAGCTCTTAAGTAGTTAAACGCTGGGGATATTTTCGCTCTAGCTCGGTGCCAGTTGTTTAAGCTCTGAATCCCGATTATTGTATTAGCATTGTATTCGGCATGGCCAATTTTAGACCACGGAAGTGCATTGTCTAGCTCTCTTTCACCATAACTGCCACGATCACCTATGCTGAGTTTAATGTCTGGTGTAACGCCTTTCACTTGTGTGCTACCTCCATTAATGCGGAAGAACTGCTGGATTGTTAACTTGATATTACTTTGTGCTTTTCCTGCTTCAGGTGAGCTAAGGGCTTTTACTTCTTGAACGGTTCCCTTACCAAATGTTCTTTCGCCAATAACGAGACCTCGACCATAGTCTTGTATAGCAGCTGCAAAAATTTCGGAAGCCGAAGCACTGTTTTGATTAACAAGAACCGCAAGAGGGCCGTCATATACTGTGCCACTATCAGTATCTTTTAAAATATGTGGAGTATAGCCACTTTCTTTAATTTGAACGACAGGGCCCTTATCAATAAATAAACCTGTTAGTTTGATTGCTTCACCTAGATAACCCCCTCCATTATTGCGTAAATCAAGAATGATACCGGCAAGGTTCTCTTCTTCTTTTGCTTTCTCTATTAGCAAGCGTACATCATTACTTGTATTAGGAAGAGTAGAGCGAACACGGTAGTTTGCATAGAAAAGCGGCAGTTCAATAATAGCGAATACTTTATTTTGAACTTTTTGAAACTCTAACTTTGCAGCATTATCTTCTAATTGGATTACATCTCTAGTAATTGAAATAGTTTCTGGGGTCGAGCTGACATCCCCGCCATTAAACTTTTTTAGGAATACATTGGTGCCTTTTTTACCACGAATTTTCTGAACAACATCCATTAAGCGCCAACCAGTAACATCTTCAATTCCATCAAAAGACTGCCCGACTCCAATAATTTTATCTTCAGCTTTCAGTAAGCCACTTTTATCGGCAGGCCCACCAGGCATAATTTTATTAACAACCGTATATGTGCTGTCGCTTGTCAATGAAGCTCCTATACCTTCGAGAGATAACGACATTTGTATGCGGAAATTTTCCGCAGTAACACGCGACATGTATTGAGTATGGGGACCAATTTCTTGAGTCAGTGCATTTAAATATAACTCAAACACTTCTTCTGGCTTGTTTTGCCAAACTATATTACTGATGTTGGCGTAAGCTTTGCTGATGTTTTTATTTATTTGATCTTTAGGTGTGTCAGAAAACTGTTGAATGAGAGCTTGGTTTTTAACTTTTTTTCTCCATAAGTTATTTAATTCAGCTACTGAGTTTGCCCAAGCCCTTCCTTCTCCATCTAAGGAATAAGCCTCTTCTAATGAGAAGTCAAACTCTTGGCTTAATAAGTTATTCACATATACTTCTCTTTCTTTAACGCGTTGACGAAAGAATGTGTAAATGGCAAAACCCAAGTCTAAGTTTGCATTACTTAAATGGTCATCAATATCAAATTGGTATCTTCTGAACTTCTCGATATCACTAGCATAGAAGTATTCTTTATTTGAATCGAGTAACTTTAAGTAACGAGTTAATATGCGCTCTGAAAGCTCGTCATTAAGCTCAAAATCAAGGTAATGTTCTTCGCTAAGGTAATAGATTGCCTGAAATAAATCAGTTTGCATCTCTCTAGTTGTGCGTAATTCCCTCTCAGGAACAGGAGTGTATTCGGCATTAGATGTTAGGGAAGAAAGTAAGACCCCTAATGTGAGAACGAGAATAAACGTTATTTTTTGCATTAAGCGATTACCTAAGCTAGGCCGGTACTTTTTAGTAGCGCATCAATACTCGGTGCCCTGCCTTTAAAGTCTTTAAACATTGAAGCAGCAGTTGGCACACCGCCAGCTGATAGAATACTAGCCAGAAATTTTGCACCTGTAATTTTGTCGAAAATACCGTTTTGTTCAAACTCATCAAATGCATCTGCAGAAAGGACTTCGGCCCATTTATAGCTGTAGTAACCTGCGGCATAACCACCAGCGAAAATGTGTGAGAAACTGCACTGAAAGCGGTTGTATTCAGGTGCTTGAATAACAGAAACGTCGTTTCGAGCAGTGTTTAAAACGTCTTGAACTGAAGGTGATTTATCAGATTGGTTATCTTGTTTATGCAATGAAATATCAAAAAGAGAAAACTCTAGCTGACGAACAGTTTGCATTCCTGTTTGAAAGTGCTTAGCAGCAAGCATTTGTTTCAAGAGTGAATTTGGTAGAGGCTCGTTAGTTTTATAATGGGCACTAATCAGAGGCAATGACTCAGCATGCCAGCACCAGTTCTCTAAAAATTGACTTGGTAGCTCAACAGCATCCCAAGCCACTCCATTGATGCCTGCAACACCCATTTCGTCCACCTGTGTTAATAGGTGATGAAGGGTGTGACCAAACTCATGGAATAAGGTTTCCACTTCATCGTGAGTTAATAAGGCAGGCTTGCCTTTTGCCGCAGGTGTGAAGTTACAGGTCAGGAAAGCAACGGGTAATGCGTGGTTGCTACTTGTATTTTGTCGGTGTCTACAGACCCCCATCCAAGCGCCACTGCGTTTTCCCTCTCTGGCATAAAGGTCTGAGAAAAACTGCCCAACTAGTTTATTCTTACCATTGAAAATATCAAAGGTTAAAACATCCTGATGCCATGTGTCAGTCGTTGTGTTTTGTTTTACAGTCACACCAAATAAACGTTGGCATACATCAAACATTCCACTAATGACTTTTTCTGCAGGTAAGTATTGCTTAACAACTTCACTATCTAAGGAGAATTTTTCTTGTTTCAGTTTCTCAGAAAAATAGCTGTAATCCCAAGGATCTAACTTTTCTCTACCGTATGTAGTTTTTGCAAACTCGTTTAGTTCGGCAATTTCTTTTACTGCAATGGGTTTTGCATGAATCGCAATATCCTGTAAAAAGCGCGTAACTTCGTCAGCATCGTCAGCCATTTTTGTAGCAAGCGCTAATTCAGTATAGTCACTGAAGCCTAGTAATAGTGCCTTTTCATGGCGCAGTTTTAAAATGTTGTCGATTACAGGAGCGTTATCAAATTCGTTTGGATTATCGCTTTGGTTGCTAGCACGAGTCACAAATGCGCGATAGATTTTTTCTCTCACCTCGCTAGAATCTGCGTACTGCATAATGGCTAAATATGATGGGAAGTCTAAACCAAACCTCCAGCCAGTTTGTTCATTGCGCTCAGCATTTGCTTTAGACATTTCAAGTGCATACTCTGGCAAGCCCGCGAGTTCAGATTCATCTGTGATTAATAAGTGCCAAGCTTGAGTCGCATCTAATAAGTTTTGTTCAAATTGAACTTGTAGTTTTGATAGTTCTTGGACAATTTCAGCAAAACGTTTTTTTTCTTTCTCAGGTAGTTCAGCGCCTGAAAGTGTAAAGTCACGAATTGAGTTGCTTACAATGCGTTTTTGAGCAGCGGATAGATTGTCAAAATTATTACTTTCCGCAATTCGTTTGTAGCCTGTGAATAGTGTGAGGTTTTGAGCAAGTTGCGTATGAAAGTTTGTGAGAACCTCTTTGCCTTGTTGATAGGCTTCACGCAATTCGTCGCTGTCTGTCACGCTGTTTAGGTGTGAAACACTTGACCATACATTGTCGATGCTCATTTCAACATCTTCTAAAACAGCAGCAAAATTCTGCCATGTTGCAGTATCAGCGAGCAATTCGAGTTGTTTAACTTCGTGAGTTGCTTGTTTAATAATATATTCTACTGCAGGTACAACATGTTCTGCCTTAATTTGAGAAAACGGAGGCAGGTGAGATGAGCTTAATAATGGATTTTCCAATTGAGAATCGATAATGTTAATTAATAGTTAGTAAGTTACTTGATAATAGATTGACTGCTTGGTCTAGCTGATTACCATTTAGCAATCGCTTCATTAGCGAATAAATCTGAAACACGCTCTCGTTCACGCACAACCTGCCATTTATCTTTATTGACCAGTACTTCCACGGCGCGTGGGCGAGTATTGTAGTTTGAACTCATAGTGAAGCCATATGCACCGGCTGAAAGAATTGCTAAAAGATCACCTTCTTTGATTGCTAGTTGGCGGTCTTTTCCGAGAATGTCGCCTGTCTCACAAACGGGGCCAACCACATCGTAAACAGCTTCTTTTGTCTCGGCATCAGGCGTGTTTACAGGAACAATATTATGGTATGCACTATACAAAGAAGGACGTAATAAGTCGTTCATTGCCGCATCAATAATGGCAAAGTTTTTCTCGCTGTTCTCTTTTAAGTATTCAACTTCCGTAACCAAAATACCGGCGTTACCCGCAATTGATCGACCTGGTTCAATGGAGATTGGTAAATTCAAACCTGACTCTTTTAACTTAGTTAGTAATGCGCCAATGAAGTCATTTTGTGACGGAGGTGTTTCGTCATTGTATGTAATACCATAACCACCACCCAGATCTAAATGGTTAATTTTAACGCCCATCGCATCGAGTGTTTTAACTAGGTCGATTACACGTTCCAGTGCATCCACGAATGGTTTTGTGGTCGTGATTTGAGAGCCAATATGGCAAGCAATACCTAGAATTTCAATATGGCTACTTGTTTGAGCTTGTTGAAAAACACGAATGGCGTCTTTCATGGCAATACCAAACTTTGC
>CAZEOC010000171.1:0-8029 GCA_964513525.1 uncultured Saprospiraceae bacterium
TTGATTTTTTTTAACTCCTTGATTTTTAATAAGTCAAAAAAATGAGTTTGAAATTGAATATATATCAAACAAACACGAAGTTTAAAACACCGAATTGTAAGTATAACTAATCCTTTATGAATATTTGAACGCTTATTTTCCCATGAATCGTAAGGCAATATGAAAAACCATAATTGCTCCTAAAGCCAAAGCGGCATAAGTTAGCCAAGAATTATCTTCACGAAACTTATTGATTGTTTTCTGCTGTTCAGAAGTTTTTCCCTTAATAAATCCACGCATATAAGCGTATAAATAAACTGCAACGCCTAATAAAAGAATTTCCCAAACTATTGCTACGTATTCCATTTTGTATCTAAATCTTTATAAGTTGAATGTTTAATTCCCACCTAAAGTTACATCAAGCGTACGTTCTTTTTCATCTCTAATAATGGTCAATTCTGCTTTCGCTCCAGGCTGGAATTTTTCCAAAGTTAGCAATAAATCATTTTTATTTTTGATTTTATAATCGTCAATTTTTGTAATAATATCGCCCAATTCGATTTCACCGTATTTATTACGAAAAGTAGATTTTACACCCGCTTTTTCTGCTGCTCCGCCTTCAATAACTTGTAAAACCAGAATTCCTTCTTGTCCTAATTGTCTCATCACTCTTTGAGAAGCTAATTCCACACCCAAAGTCGGACGATTAATCTTTCCAAATTTGATTAAATCAGGTACAACCCAACTTACAACATCTACAGGAATAGAAAAACCAATTCCTGCATAAGCTCCTGAAGGAGAATAGATTGCAGTATTCACACCAATCAATTCACCACGAGAATTCAGTAAAGGTCCACCAGAATTTCCAGGGTTAATTGCAGCATCAGTTTGAATTACATCTTTAATCGGAACGCCACCAACTGATTCTATTTCTCGCCCCAAAGCACTAATAATTCCAGTCGTTAAAGTTTGGTCTAAACCAAAAGGATTTCCAATTGCATAAACAGATTGACCAACTTGCAAATTCATAGATTGTCCTGTTGAAATTGGCTGTAAAACAGATTTTGGTGCATCAATTTTCAAAACTGCTAAATCTTTTTCAGGAGCTGCGCCGATTAAAGTTGCTTCCCAAGTACTTCTATCTGCCAGTGTTACAGTAGCTTTATCGGCTCCTTGAATAACATGATAATTGGTAATCACATGTCCTTCCATATCCCAAATGAAAGCAGAACCAGTTCCTCTTTCTACTTCTTTTAGATTCATAGTCCAATAATCCTTTCGAACATTTGAAGTAGTAATAAAAGCTACAGAAGGAGAGGAGTTTTCAAATAATTTTATTGTTGCTAATTCATCACTATTCAAATTTTCTAATACTTCTTCATAACTATCTTCTTCCGTTTGATTGACTTGTAAACCTTGTGGCTTTTGATTGATGTTTTGTGGTGAATCATCAGTAGTTTTGAATGACATTCCAACAAAAAAACCAACGGCGAGTAGAGCAATTCCTAAGACTAATTGTAAAATACTGACTTTCTTATTCATTTATTTTTTGTTTTTAATTATAACTCTTAATGAAATTGATTATTTCAATTAAAAACTCGAATCTAATATGTTAAATTCAAAATTGAAATCCTTTAACATTCTTTAATTTGATTTTAGAATTTCTTAATGATTTAAAAAAACATCAAATTAATTACAAAACTTGTAATCTTTAACGTTAATAATTAGCAAATGTATCAAATTAGAAATGTATTTTTGCGCTGTTTTTTTAATTAGTAACAGATAATAAAAAGAAAATCATGCAAAAAGCAGTAGGAAGTCGACTTTCGAATCGAGTGCTTTCAATGGAAGAGTCAGCAACGATTAAAATGTCTCAAATGGCTCGTGATTTAGCGGCGAAAGGACACAATGTGATTAGTTTGAGTTTGGGTGAACCTGATTTTGATACTCCAGACCACATCAAAGAAGCAGCGAAAAAAGCTTTAGATGATGGTTTTACGAAATATACGCCAGTTCCAGGATTGGTAGATTTGCGAAAAGCAATTATAAATAAATTTAAACGTGATAATAATTTAGATTTTGCAATGAATCAAATTGCAGTTTCTAATGGTGCAAAACAATCAATTTTTAACTTAGCACATGCATTATTAGATGAAGGTGACGAAGCAGTTGTTTTAACACCTTACTGGGTAAGTTATGATGCAATTATTAAATTAGCAGGCGGAACTCCAGTACCAGTTTTTGCAGGAATTGAACAAGATTTTAAAGTAACAGCGGAGCAAGTTCGTGCCGCGATTACACCAAAAACGAAGTTTTTAATCTTCTCTTCTCCTTGTAATCCTACAGGTTCTGTTTATACACAAGAAGAATTAGAAGCGATTGCAGCAGTAGTTGCAGAGCACGAATCAATGTTGATTATTTCTGATGAAATTTATGAATATATCAACTTTGGTGGAAAACATGTTTCTATTGGTTCAATCGAATCTGTAAAAGATAGAACAATCACCGTAAATGGTTTTGCAAAAGGTTTTGCAATGACAGGATGGCGTTTAGGTTATATCGGCGGCCCAGCAGATGTAGTTGGCGCTTGTAACAAAATCCAAAGTCAAGTAACTTCTGGTGCAAATGCTTTTGCTCAAAAAGCAGCAGCACACGCATTAGAAGCTGATTTAGCTCCAAGTTTTGCAATGCGAGATGAGTTTGAAAAACGTAGAGATTTGATTTTAGGTTTATTGAAAGAAATTCCTGGATTTAAAGTAAATAATCCATCTGGAGCATTTTATGTTTTCCCAGATATTAGCGACTATTTTGGTAAATCAAATGGAGAAGTAACCATTACAAATTCTAATGATTTTTGTGAATATATTTTGTTAAATGCCCATGTTGCAGTAGTAACAGGAAAAGCATTTGGTGCAGAAGGTTGTTTCCGTATTTCTTATGCAGCTTCTGAAGAAAATTTAATAGAAGCCGTTCGTAGAATTAAAGAAGCGGTTGCTAAATTGAAATAGTAATTGATTCGTTAATAACTAATGAAAAATATAATTGAAAAAGGTAATGACTTTCGAGTTGTTACCTTTTTTTAATACGAAGAATATGAAAGTTCAAATTTTAAAGGAAATCTTAAGAGAATATATTAATAATTTTGAAGATTTAAATGAAAAAGAGATTTATAAATGGACGATAATTAGGCATTTTCAGAAGAACTGGAATATAGATGAATCTGATTTTTATAAAATGTTAATTAAAGCATTAGACGGAACAGAGAATTTACTTACTTCGGGTAATTATTATGCGAAGAGTATGTTATTACAAAATACGGAATACGAACCTGAAACTGTTAAAAAAATATTTATAGATTTATTTAATGAAGATGAAAGTCTATATGATAGAGTAGAAAAATTCATTATCAATTTTAATAAATTAAATCAAAAATATTTCAAGGGAGAAAATTCTTATCAAGACCATCGTGCCGTTATGGTTTATTTAACTCTTAGATATCCTCATAAGTATTATTTTTATAAATTTGGAATGTTTAAATCATTTGCAAATTTGGTAGATTATCCAAACAAACCTAAAAGAGGTTCAATTAAAAACATATTGTATTATAATCAACTATGTCATATACTTAAGCTCTATGTTTTAAATAATCAACAGCTGATTAAATTACATTATCAACGAATATTAAAAAGAGGAGATGCATTTACAGATTCTAATTTTAATATTTTAGTCCAGGATATAATATATGCTGCTACTAATCATTTTCAATTAAAAAATATTAATATTATTTCACCTAAATATAATCCTATTATTTTTAATAGAATATCATTGGTTGAACTAGAAGAACACAATACATTTAAAGGTCAGATTATTGACTTCAAAGAAGTAAATAGAGAGAAAAATAAATTAGGAGTTCTTGGTGAGATTTTTATTATGAAATTAGAACATCAGGTATTAATCGATTCTAAAAAAAAGCCTGAGCATAAATCAGTATCTGAAGGTGATGGATTAGGTTATGATATTTTATCTTTTGATGAAAATGGAAATGAAAAATATATTGAGGTGAAAACAACAAAAGGAAAGTTTGAAACTCCATTTTATATTACAA
This sequence comes from uncultured Saprospiraceae bacterium, assembly GCA_964513525.1. Taxonomy (GTDB): domain Bacteria; phylum Bacteroidota; class Bacteroidia; order Chitinophagales; family Saprospiraceae; genus CAWVWD01. The sequence goes on from CAZEOC010000171.1 coordinate 4,085, forward strand.
AACGAGAATTAGAGAGAAGTAAAATAGATGCTGACAATTATTATTTATATAGAGTGTATAATTTTGATGAAGAGAGTGGAGTAGGAGAACTTGAAATAATTAAAGGAAATTTAGAAGAGTATTGTAAGTTCCCAGAATTATATAAGGTAAAATTAATAAAAGAGTAAATAAGTTAAACAATGAATTACATTTTTACTTCTGAACGGTTAGGTTTTCGAAATTGGCAAGATTCCGATATTAATAAAATGACTGCAATTAATGCAGATGAACGCGTGATGGAGTTTTTTCCAAGTACCCGAAATAAGTCGGAAACTGTTGCATTTATTGAAAAAATGAAAAAAAGGTATGCAGAATATGGGTTTTGTTATTTTGCAGTAGAAATATTAGCAACGCAAGAATTTATCGGTTTCATTGGGATTTCATATCAAGATTATGATGTTTTTTTTAATCCTTCTGTGGATATAGGTTGGCGATTATCACCAAATGCTTGGGGAAAAGGATATGCAACAGAAGGTGCAAAACGGTGTTTGAAATATGCTTTTGAAGAATTGAAATTAGAAGAAATTGTTGCAGTTGCGCCAGTTATTAATAAAAAATCCATTTCAGTAATGAAAAAAGCTGGAATGAAATATCATTCTACTTTTGAACATCCAATTTTATTAAAAGATGAACGAATTAAGGAATGTGTGTTGTATGTTTTGTCGTGCTGATGTATTGTTGTCTTGTCGTTAGATAATAGATCAATAAGTCAACACAAATTTTAACTTACTTCATAAAAATTTAATCTGAAAAAAGTATCTTTGCGGCATGAATGAAAAAATACTAATCCTTGATTTTGGTTCACAATATACGCAGCTGATTGCACGTCGAATTAGAGAGTTAAATGTGTATAGCGAAATTGTGCCGTTCAATAAAATACCTGAATTAGATGATTCTATAAAAGGTATTATTTTATCGGGAAGTCCGTTTTCCGTATTAGAAGAAAAAGCGTTACAAGTTGATTTACAGGCGATTCTGAATAAACGTCCGATTTTAGGAATTTGTTACGGTGCACAATATATTGCTCAAAACTTAGGTGGCGAAGTGATGCGTTCTGAAAAGCGTGAATATGGAAAAGCGAATTTAGCTAATGTTGCAGATGATGCTTTTCTAAAAGGTGTAGAAGAAGGTTCGCAAGTTTGGATGTCTCATGGAGATACGATTGCTAAAATTCCAGATACTTTTGAATTATTAGCAGGAACAGAATCTATTGATGTTGCCGCTTATAAATCAAAAGATGGTGCATACGAAAAGCCAGTTTATTGTATTCAATTTCACCCAGAAGTAACACATAGTTTAGACGGTGGAAGGCTTTTGAAAAATTTTGTAATTGATATTTCTGGTTGTTCTGGAACTTGGACACCAATGTCATTTATCGAATCTACAGTAAATGAATTAAAAGCAAAAATTGGAAATCAAAAAGTATTAATGGCACTTTCTGGTGGTGTTGATTCTACAGTTGGAGCGATGTTATTGCATCGTGCAGTTGGTGAAAACCTATTTTGCTTTTTCGTTGATAATGGCTTATTACGAAAAGACGAATATGAATCTGTTTTGGAATCTTACCAAGGAATGGGTTTGAATATAAAAGGAGTTGATGCAAAAGAACGATTCTTAGGCGAATTGACTGGTGTTTCTGACCCTGAACGCAAACGTAAAATTATTGGTAAAGCATTTATTGAAGTTTTTGAGGAAGAAGCAGATAAATTAACAGATATAGTTTGGTTGGGACAAGGTACAATTTATCCAGATGTAATTGAATCTGTTTCGGTTCATGGTCCTTCTGTAACCATCAAATCACATCATAATGTTGGTGGTTTACCAGATATTTTGAAATTAAAAATAGTAGAACCGCTACGTTTCTTATTTAAAGATGAAGTACGAAAAGTAGGAACAGCTTTAGGAATTACACCAAATATTATTGGTCGTCATCCTTTCCCTGGACCTGGGTTAGCGATACGTGTTTTGGGGGGAATTACACCAGAACGTGTTAGAATTTTGCAAGAAGCCGACGCAATTTTCATTAATAACTTGAAAAAATTTAACTTGTACGATAAAGTATGGCAAGCAGGGGTTATTCTATTACCTGTAAATACTGTTGGTGTAATGGGAGATGAGCGAACTTATGAAAATGCAGTCGCTTTGAGAGCCGTGAATTCAATGGATGGAATGACAGCAGAATGGAGTCGTTTACCTTATGACTTCTTTGCAACCGTATCAAGTGAAATTATTAATAATGTTAAAGGAATAAATCGTGTCGTATATGATATTAGTACCAAACCGCCTGCTACAATTGAGTGGGAATAGTACCAAATTGAGATTGTGGGGATTGTTATTATCTGTTGTTTTGTTTACATCTTGTGACTTGTTCAAACCTGTACAAAACGGGAACACTACAGGAAATGGAACAGAAGAATTAGGAGAAATTGGAAGTAATAAACCTCCAATTAAGAATCCTAATGTCAATGAAGACGGAGAAATTATAGATGCTGGCGGAGTTGATAAAGATGGAAATAGTAATAGCGGAAGTATTGATACAGGAAGTGGAAAAGATACGATTGAAGTTCCAGATATTCCTGTTCCTCCCGTTGAAGAACCTGTTGATACTCCGATTGTGTCTGATGGTTATAAAGGCAGTTATAAAGTAGGAATTTTAATGCCGTTTTATGCCAGCGATGTTAGTACTGCTGTTTCTTTGCCACCATCAGCGAGGCAAGGAATGAACTTTTATGAAGGTGCATTAATGGCTTTACAACAACTAAGTGCAGAAGGTGTCAATTTAGATGTTGAAGTATTCGATACACGTAGAAGTTCTGCTATTGTGAATGGTTTGGTTGATAATTTTACATTAGCATCAATGGATTTAATTATTGGTCCTGTAAGTTCTGAGAATGTTGGAATTGTTGCAAATGAAGTGGCAAAGAAAAAAGTTCCTATGGTTTCTTTGAATCTGAATTCTTCACTTACAAGTGATAATCCTTATTACATTCAGTCAAATCCTTACTTTAGTTCTCATGCTTTTGCAACGATAGAATATATTAAAGAAAAGTATCCGACTGCAAAAATTGTAATTGCAGTACCGAGTCAAGGTAGAGAAGTGAATAGGATTTATTACTACAAAGATGCGAATGCTGAATTATCTCAAAATGGTGTTCCAAGTAATATTACTGAATTCTATGCTGAAAAAAGTGATGGTTCTGCTTATAAATTTGAAGGTTTAGCAGATATGTTAACCTTTAATGATACGACAATTGTAATTGCACCTGTTTCGAGTGAAGGTTTTGCTGGAGGTTTATTACGTACATTAAGCTTGGTGAAATCTTCAAAACCAACAGTTGTTTTTGGAATGCCTCGTTGGATGAATTTTGAGAAGATTGATTTTTCTTATATGGAGAACTGTAATGTTCATGTTACTAATGGTAGTTTTATTAATAAAAATAATCCTGCGGTAAGAGATTTCAAAAGTGCTTTTTTTGCTGAATATTCAATGCCACCAACAGTTGAAGCATATAAAGGATATGATTTGACTTTATATTTTGGTAGAATGTTGAATCAATATGGAACTGGTTTTATTAATAATTTAGAGCAATCAAATGATAATTTATTGCAATCAAGTCTAAATTTCGAACCAGTAGAAAAATTGAATGAAGATGGAACAAAAAGTATTAATTATTTTGAAAATAAGTTTGTACACATATTAAGATTACATAATTACAAATTTGTTCCTATGAATCGTCCAAAACCTGTTTCAATATTTACGAATGATTAATTAATATCGTAATTAGGAGATAATTAAAAACCGTCGTTTTGATGAAAATCAGTGCGACGGTTTTTTTATTTCTAATAAGTAATCGGTCATAAATAAATATGATTAAAAAAGAAATCGAAATTAATTGTACTTATTTG
>CAZEOC010000172.1:0-8020 GCA_964513525.1 uncultured Saprospiraceae bacterium
AAATAAATCAATTATTTTGAAGTCAGGTTCGTAAAGTATTGGTTTTCAGCCGATAAAAATTTAGACATGCTCTAAGCAAGAAGGAAAAACGCTGTTTTCCTTCTTGCAAATCACTTATTCTTCTTTATATAAATTAATTCCTAATGTTAATTCTCCAATTGCATTGATTTGTCCAATAGTATGATAACCTAATCCAATTCCCCAAGAAACAATAAAATTATTACCGTAAAGCCTTTGTAATCCCCAACCTACGCCAACACTATATGATGTTCCATTTTCAGCAATAGATGAATTTGTAGCAATAGGTGCTAAATTTCCTGCAACTTGAAAAAATCCATAGTTTCCTGAATTTCCAAATAAAGATTTCCCTTTTTTGGTTGTTTCCTTCAACCCATTATAATAGAATCTACCCTGCAAATTAAACGCTGGTGATACAATGTAATTAAATTGAGATTGACCATTACTTGATGTAGTACCAGCAAATCCGAAAGCTAAACCCAATTTTCCGCTTATAGAAATATTTTCTCTTAAAGGCAATTCAGCAGATACGCCTGGATACAGAATCGCAGCATTGACTTGTTTAATGAGTCCAGCATCTGAATATTGTGCATTTATACTGGTTGTGAAAGAACACATGAATAAAAGAATAAAAATTGTTTGAATACTTTTCATAATAAAAAATTAAGATTAATTGTCTTCATCAAAATTGATGAGTTGTAAAAATATCTTTTTACTGTAAAAGAGTATCATTCAAAATGATTTTTTTAATTAAAAATTAATAGGAAGCTGTAGAATTGTATTTTTTAAGATATTTTCACAAAAGACTACTAATAATTCTTAACTGAATTATGAAATTGGATTAGTATAATAGTTTTAATCAATGAGCCATAATATAGAAAACTTCAACCCAAGCGGTGTCGGTGTAAATAATGGAAACTTTATCGGTTTACCTTTTACAGAAGAGAATGCGAATATCATTTTGCAACCCGTTCCGTGGGAATTAACTACTTCTTACAGACCAGGTACAGCAACTGCTCCTGAGAATATTCGAGCGACTTCTATTCAGTTAGATTTATTTGATGTAGATGTTCCAAATGCTTGGAAAATGGGCATTTTCATGCGCGAATCCGAAGAAGATATTTTAGAGACAAGTAATCAACTTCGAGAGGAAGTAGAAACTTATATTAAGTTTTTGGAAAGCACAGCAACAGAAACGTATTTAAATATTCCAGCGCTTCTAACCAAAATAAATAAAGCGTCAGAAACGCTAAACAATTGGGTATATGAACAAACCAAAACTTTATTAAATAAAGGAAAGTTAGTCGGTTTGGTTGGTGGCGACCATAGTACTCCTTTGGGTTTTATGGAAGCTTTGGGAGAAAAACATGGAGATTTTGGTATTTTACAAATTGATGCACATTGCGACTTAAGAAAAGCATACGAAGGTTTCAAATATTCTCATGCTTCAATTTTTTATAATGCACTAAAAATGCCTGAGATTACAAAATTGGTACAAGTTGGAATTCGAGATTTTTGTGAAGAAGAATTAGATGTTATCAAACAATCACAAGGTAGAATTCAGACTTTCTATGACCATCAAATAAAAGGGCGACAATTCGAAGGCACTAATTTTCAACAGATTTGTCAAGGTATTGTGAAGCATTTGCCTGATAAGGTTTATATTAGTTTTGATATTGACGGTTTGGAACCGAATTTGTGTCCAAATACAGGAACACCTGTTCCAAGCGGTTTGACTTTTGCAGAAGCAATGTATCTCATTAAGACCGTTGTAATTACTGGTCGAACGATAATTGGATTTGACCTTAGTGAAGTCAATGGTCAAGATGAATGGGATGGAAATGTTGGTGCGCGCGTACTCTACAAATTGGCAAATTATATGGGTTGGTCAAATAATCTTTAATTTCAGAATCAGAAGCCTGTAATAGTCTGACTTCTGATTCTGAAAATATAACTATTGTTTGTATAATTTTGAAACTGAACTTCCTGTTTTAATTAAATATAAACCCACCGGCAACGCTCTAATATCAACAGTAACAGATGTCTTTTCTCTGTTTATAATAATTACTTTATTAATTACATTTTGTCCTTGAAGATTGAAAATCCCAAAATTATCTAAAGATAACTCATCTACCTTTATAACAACTTGTTCTGTTGCAGGATTTGGAAAAACAGCTACTCCATCTGTACTTAAAACAGCTTTTAAAGCTACCATTTTAATACTCGAATATTCAAATTGACCATCAAAATCAATTTGCTTTAAACGATAATAATTCATTCCTAAAATTGGTCTCTTATCAACTGCTTCATAATTGGTTATTTCTATTGTTGTACCAGCTCCTTGTACTTCCTCTATCGTTTCCCAATATTTTCCATCAATAGAATGTTCAATTAAAAAATAATCATTATTAACTTCTTGCGTAGTCGTCCAATACAAATTAACTTCTTTTGTATCAAAGTTTGCAGTTACTTCAAAACGACTTAGTTCAACAGGTAAAGGAGGATCCGTTCCCTCAAACTCTTGATAATACATTTGAGAGCCATCTGCTTTAGGATAAACTACATCTAAGTACCCGTCACCATTTAAATCAATTAATTGTGACTCACCACTATATTGTATAAAACTTGATAATTGTGTATTATTTTCATAAGTACCACTGTTGTTTTCGGAACCTGAACAATAAAAATAATCAGAACCAATAATATCCATATCACCATCGTCGTCAACATCAAAGAAATGACCAAAACGAGAATGTTTGTTAATCGTCGTTTCTGTTAATCCACCACCTGACTCTTGCATCACTCGATGATCGTTTTGTGTTGGTATAATGACATCCAATTTACCATCATTATTATAATCAATGGTGTAAGGATCTGCATATTGAGGTGAACTAACTGATGCGTTAATTGTATTCAAAGTAGAACTAAAACCAGATATAGAACCTTTTACATAATATGTTCCATTGCTATTGGCAACATAAATAATATCTTGGTAACCATCATTATCAAAATCAACAAAATCAATCTTAGAAGAGAAAGAGTTACCACTTACGCCAGACAATGTGTAGTAAGAAGAAAAACTTAAAGGTGTTGTGTTACTTTGGGTGAAAATTTCAAATAGTTTACCATTACTGCCAGCATAAGTATGATAAGAAACTGCTCCTATATCTAACCAACCATCATTATTAACATCTGCAACTGCAAGAGAGATAGTTTCGTTAGAAGTAAAATTAAAAATATTCAAGTTCGTGAAATCTATCGTTGTACCTGTTGTAAAACTTCCACTTCCATCATTAATTAAGATTTCTGCAAAAGCATCATCATTAAAGCCAATAATAATATCAATATCGCCATCATTATCCATATCTGCTGTTGTAATATCAACAACATTACCTAATGTGGTCGTAGAATAGCTAATTGTGCTTTGTGTCATACTCGCAATCGTAAAACTCGAAGTTGCGCCAGGATTTGTCATTAAAATTAAATTTCCTGAACCTGGAAGAATAAAGTCTAAATCGCTATCACCATCTACATCAGCTGCTTCCCATTCACGATCACCATTGCCTGAAATCGCAACACTTGTTTTCGCTTTGTACATATCAGAATCCCAACCTAAAAATAATGATCCAGCTGTATTTTGTTTTAGTTTGAAAGAAAAATTTTCGTTAGAAGCTAATCCATTTGTTATAACTGAAACATCTGCGACAGAAGGACAATTAGGTACAGTAACTGTTAATTTGGTCGTTGTTGCTGCGGTAATTGTTGCTTTTATACTTTCAAAATAAACCGTATTATTTGCTGGAGTGGCATTAAACCCTGTTCCGTTTATTTCTAAAGTTGCTCCAATGACTGCACTTGGAGAAGAAAGGGATGTTATAGTAGGTTGGGCAAAAATATTTACTGTAAGTAATAGAGAGAATAGTGAAAATAAATTTCTAATGTTCATGTGTTTAATATTTAAAATGTTAATTATTGAAAACAATTAACAGAATATCTCAATTTCGATTAAAAAAGAACAATTAAAAATGTGACATTGATTTAAATTAGTTTTTCATAAATGATGAATTCGAAAAAAACATCCAAAAATGAAACCTATTCCCAAAATAAACAAATCTTATTCTAGAGAATAGATAAATATCCCTAACATAGCCATTTCAAATGATTGTAGGTTTAGATATAATCCTTTATAATATCTTCAAAAAATAAATTCAATCCCAAAATGAGATTATTTTAAATAAAAAAAATGATATAATCATTAATTATTATACCTTTCTAAATAGTGTTACAGAAAATAGATGAGAAAATATTTGTTTTTTTCGTATAAATTTTAAATAAAACTTAAAATGTAATTTCTTTTTCAGAAAAAACGAACTTTCTAATTTAGAATGAATAAATTTTCTTTAGCAAAATCTCTTTTAAATCTATGATAAGTTCTAACTTAGTCCTCTAAAATATTAAAATTATGAAACAAGGATTTTTAATAATACTCTTATCATTACTGACAATTAGCGTATTTGCTCAAGGCGACTGGGCAGGTTATTATACGATGAATATCGAAAAAGATGGGTATAAAGGAACTTTACAAGCCAAAGTCACAAAGGTAGATGGTACTTATTGGGGTAAATTGAGAGGTTTTGGAAATGATGGTTTTGGTCCAAGTTGGGAAATTGATTTTTGGACATTGATTGGCGAAGAAGATGGAGCATTAAATTGTTATTACGATAAAGGGAATGATTTCAAATTTCCAGTTGCAAATACTTTATTATTTTCTTTGATTGGTTCTAAGTATCAATTAGAAACAACAGCAGGTTCTTCATTAGAAAAAGCAGTTGAACACCTTACTTACCGAAATCAATTTTCTTATGATGAGAAAAGAAGTGGTTTTGATGCAGCTTCTGCACCTGCTCCTTTAAGTGCTTTTGAAGGACAAGCGCCAGCACCCGAACCAGCTAAACCTGCACCAGCAGCGAATACTTCAAGTGTTCCATCACTTGATGGAGCAACGAAAACGACGGATGTTTCAGAATTGATTTTAGGTGGATGGAATGGAGATGTTGCTTCTGAAATGACGAAATTTTTTGATTATGAATTCATGGCAAATGGTTCTGGAACAAGAGATTATGAAAATTTCTTTTGGAAGTTAAATCAAGTCGATGCTAATAATTTTATTGATATTCAATTTGTTACATTAATTGATGTAAGCACTTATAATAAATATTTGAATGAAGCGGGAAGTTTTCAAAATATTGATGGAATCGTTCATTTTGAATTGAATAAAGAAACTAAAAAAATAAAAATTGAGAATGGCAATTATTATGAATTAGGAAAGGCACAAAGATTAAAAATTGAAGAAATTGATGACAAGACTTTGATTTTTTCGTTTAATTATAGTGGCAGAACGGTTAGAACAATGCATTTAAAATAAAATACTATACTTACTTTTTAAAAAGGGTTGGTGAAATTGATTCACCAACCCTTTTTTAGTTTTAATTCGTATTAATCGACTTCTCAATATATACTAATCTATGTTCGAAATGATTAGTATTACACACCAAAAATCATTTTCCTTGCATCTTACTCTTTGTAATTTGCTCTGCAAATTGCTTAAAACACCAAAATATTGAATTAATTATTAAATAATTAAACCTATTCATTGATTCACTAAAAAAACAAAAACATGAAAAGATTAAGTATCATTTTCGGTTTAGCAATTGGAAGTTTCCTACTTTTTGCTGCATTTTACACACCATTATCTTTAGTTAAAGTTGAATCTGCAACAATGGTAAAGAAGAGGAACTTTAAAAAGTTTCTTAATAATTTTGAAGAGATTCAACTGCCTTATAATATAGACCAAGATGCTTTTCAGGAAGCTGCTGAATTTAGAAGTAAAAATTCTGCTCAAATTTATAACAGCGAAAGACGAATTAGCAAAGATTTTAAAGCGTTTGTTCCGGGTGTAGAAGCAAGATTTAGTAGAAGTGGTCCAAGTATTTATTTATATGAAGCTATTTTAGCAAAATCGAATACAAATGCTACCGTTTTATATTCTATTCATCATCCTTACCATCAATTTCCACAATATATGTTAGTGACTTACAATTCTTCTGGTAAAATATTGGAAGAAACTATTTTTGCTAATAGAACATTTAATGAAATTAGTTTGGGTTCTATTGATAAAAAGAAAAATATCGTAATTAAAACCTATGACATTACTATTGATGATACAATGAATTATAGAGATAAATTTCCAGATTCTGCATTAAAATTAAAAGAAGTCATTACTTTGAAAGTTGAGAAAAATGGAAAATTAGTAGAAAATGCTACTGCGAGTTTATAAAAAAAGGGCAACATTCCATTGAATGTTGCCCTTTTCAATTTTGTAAAAAGACTTTATTAAAAATCTCCTTTTTGGTTCAAATAACCATCAATAACTTCATTCAAACGAGTAGAAACTTCTTCTATACTTCCTATACCGTCGATTCTTGAAGTTTTATCTTTTGCATCATAATATTCTGCAACTACTGCGGTATATTCATTATAAACACCGATTCTATTTCTAATAACACTCTCGTCTGCATCATCAGCACGACCAGAAGTTTTTGCACGTCCTAACAGACGAGTTACTAATTCTTCATCATCAACTTCCATTGCAACCAATGCAGTTACAGATGTTCCTTTAGACGCTAATAATGCATCTAAAGCTTCTGCTTGAGGTGTCGTACGAGGAAAACCATCTAAAATATAACCTTTAACATCAGGATTCGCCTCAATTTTATTTTTCAACATTCCAACCGTTACAGCATCAGGAACTAATTCTCCTTTGTTGATATAGCTTTTTGCTTCCAAACCAAGTGGTGTATCATTTTTCATTTCATAACGAAATAAATCACCAGTTGAAATGTGCAATAAATTATATTTTTCTACCAACTTCGCTGCCTGTGTTCCTTTTCCACTTCCTGGAGGTCCAAATAAAATTAATGTAATCATCTATTAATAAATTTACTTTTTAGAATATATTAATAATTCAATATTACGAATTACTAATTTTTTAAATCTCGCCAATTATTACAAAAATACATAAGAAAGTCTTGATTTAACAATAATGTTAGATTTTATATAGAAATCTAAGTTAATTTACGGTTAGTTTTAGCTATTTAATATATTTAGAGTAAGGATTTGATAATAATAATTAAGAAAAATGCCAACACGAAACAGAGGAAAACATGCGAGTGATGACCGAATATTCAATGATAAATGGCGTCCAATCTTTAAGGAAGCCGTGAAGGATTTATCTTATTTATTGAGTCGCAATTATGGACCTAAAGCAGCAACTCAAATCGTAGGAAATCAATATAGATTGAATGCTCGTCAACAAAAAGCATTGCTAAGAATGACTGCAAGTGAAGCAGCAATTAAGCATCGAAATGCTACTTGTGTTGATGCCGTAGCTTTAAAAAATAAAACAGTTTTAATTGATGGTTTCAATTTATTGATTCTTTTGGAAAATGCCTTATCAGGAGCTTACATTTTTGAATCTCAAGATGGCGTTTTTAGAGATATTGCAGGGGTTCATGGTTCTTACAAACGTGTTATTCAGACCACAAAAGCTTTGATATTAACTGCTGAAATACTTGATGATTTAGAAGTCGAAAAAGTAATTTGGTATTTTGATGCACCAGTTTCTAATAGTGGTAAAATGAAAACCTATTTATATGAATTAGCCACAAAATATAATTACAATTGGGAAATTCATTTGGATAATAATCCAGATAACGTATTGGTAGAAAGTGATGAAATAATTATTAGTTCTGATGCTTGGATTTTAGATAATTGTAAGCAATGGTTCAATTTTGCTGCAGAATTTATTGAACGATTTTGCAGTGAAGATAATATTATTTGTGCTGTTTAAGTACCTGAACACAATTATCCAAGTATTCTAACTTGTTGTTTTTTCACTATACTTCTTTAAAAAATGTTCATATAACTCGGCTATGCTCACATT
>CAZEOC010000173.1:0-8017 GCA_964513525.1 uncultured Saprospiraceae bacterium
TTTTTGAATACAATAGAGCGTCCCATTGAGCTAAAATATCATGGAATAAGACCTCAATTGTTGCCTTATCTTTTTCCGTTTCTCCATTTGCTTTATAATTATCAATAAGCTGTTTAAACTTTTCTTGAAAGAATAAATAATCCAAATCTGACCGTTCATAAACAGCATTCAGATATTGTGGTAAAGCAGCCCAACGTTTTACAAAAGCTTTAAAAGGCGTCACAGACCAACCTTCTAATCTTTGCTTTTCATCGTCAAAAGGATTTTTTGTTCGAGATTTAGTATAAGCTTTTCGAAGCCAATACAACGTATCTAAGATAATTTGCTTCTTGAGGTGAAAATTATATTCCGTAATTTCCATTAAACCTTCAATCAAAAAAATACGGTCTAAAGCACTTTGAAAATATTCAAAATACTGCTCATTAAGTTCTGGAATTACATATCGTTTTGGATTGAATTTGTTCTTAATATATTGAACAATATACGTTCGCATTCTTTTATCCAATAAATGCCCAAATTCAATAAATCGATTATATTCTTGTTCTAATTCCTGTTCTATATCGTTCTCTGTCATTTTCTTTTTTTGAAACACATAGATACATAGAAACATAGATTTGATTTTGGTTACCCCAAAATGTATTCACTGAAATCAACCTATGTTTCTATGTACCTAAATGTTAAAAAATCAATAGTCGGGTAAAGTTGAAAAGTAGTTATTTACAAAAGTTTTTTGACCGTATTTAAAAATGTTATTACAAGTGAAATTAATTAAAATAGACTTTGGTACTTTTAATAATTTCGCATAACTCATTGCTTGTGCTTTATGTACAGGAAGTAATTCTCCAACTGCTTTAAGTTCTACAACGATACAACTTTCGACTAATAAATCAAGTCTTAAATTGGTAGATAAAAGTTCACCTTTATAGTTGACTGCAACCAATTTTTGAGCCTCAACTTCAAAACCTCTAAGTTGTAATTCTCTAATCATACACTTTTCGTAAATACTTTCTAAAAGACCTGGACCTAATTCTTTATGTACTTCAATTGCTGCACCAATGATTTGATATGTTAAGTCATTTACATATTTTTTGGTAATCTGTTTCATTGGTCGTTTATATACTTTTGAAACACATAGATACATAGAAACATAGGTTTTTTAATTTTGGCTACGCCAAAATATATTCATTAAAGACATTTCAGTAAAACTGAAATTGAATCTATGTTTCTATGTACCTATGTGTTTCAAAATCATGTATCTATTGTGTTTCAAAAAATTAGATGTTCGTATAACTAAATTGTAACTTCTCCAAAGCTAATTCTAACTGCCTTAAATTTGCAGCGACTTCTTCAAAGTTCTTTTTTACAATACTTGAAAATTCTTTATCAACAAAAAGATTTCTATCTAATAAATCAATCTCAACAGGACGATTTTCTTTCATATTATTCAATTGTTGTTGAATGAAAGTCGTTAATTGTTCATGACGTTCATCCCAAAACTTTTGAATAATTGCATGTGGTTTTTTTGTGATGTATTCAGTTTTTTCTATCAATTTAGTTTTTAGCGGATAAATTGTTTTTTTAGCTTCTCGAATGACTTCAATTGTATTTTCTTGTTTCCCTTTTAATACACGCATTTTATTGACTAAATTCTTTTGTGCATCGTAGAAATTAGTAGATTGAGGTTCGTCCAATGATAAAGTACGGAATTGTTTAATATTGATATAAACTCCGCTGAACTTATTGTCTTGTTTGATTAATTCAAAATAATCATCATCAATAGTTAGTAATTGTTCGACTGAGGCGATATGCGGAATTCTAATTTCCGTATCTACTTCTTCTTGAAATGCTTTAACTTCTTTTTTCAAAGACGATAAATTCACCGCCATTGTATAACCATGTTTAGAAATAGAATCTGTCAAAATATCAAGAATGATTTGTTGTTGACTCGGTGTACTCCAAAGACAATCTTTCATCAGAAAACAATCCATCAAATCCACCTTTTTTCGTCCATTTAGAAAAGCAGAAGTTCGCATTAAACGAATGATTTTTTTCCAACGTCTATCATGTACAATGATTTGACCTCCACCATTTCCAACTCGAACATTATGTTCTTCAAGTTTTACTTTAACCATCTGAATCGTATTCAAAACTTCTGGACCAACTTCGATTTCATTCATCAAATTATTCCATTCATCTAATTCAGCATTAGAGAATTTTAATTCGTCTTTGATATCATCTTTGTAGACGTTTTTAACGTCCGTAATCATTGTCAAGAAATTGCTGAACTTCTTGATATTTCCTAATTCTAAACGAATCAAGAATCTATCCCAAATCGGAGCTAAATTAGCATTTTTTGAAGGTAATTCATTAGATGCAGTTATGATTCCTTGAATATTAACTTGTAAATCTTCATCTCCATTTCGATAAATTTTTTCATTCAAAATAGTCAAAAGTGCATTTTGAATTGCTGGACCAGCTTTCCAAATTTCATCCAGAAAGACAATATTTGCTCCAGGAAGATAACGTTCAGTTAGTCGTTCATACTTATCTTCTTCTTTTAGTTTTTTGATAGAAATTGGACCAAAGATTTCATCTGGCGTACTGAATTTACTCATTAAGTATTCAAAAGAAACACCATCTAAAAAAGCATGTTTCAAACGTCGAGCAATCAAACTTTTCCCAACACCAGGAGGTCCTAATAAAAAGATACTTTCGCCAGCAACAGCACTCAATAAAGCCAAACCAACAGCTTCTTCTCTTTCGTATAATCCTTCAGTCAATTGACCTAATAATTGTTTTACTTTTATATGAACCGTATTCGGTTTTTCGATTGTATTTTCCATGCTCTAAATAAGGAAAAAATTAGGGAATTGTTTAGCTTTTATGAGCTTTTAGTTGGTTTTTTTATTAAAAAAGCGTCATTTTCAACTTAATGAAAATGACGCTTTCTAATAATAAGAATAATTACCTAATTATTAGTCAATGACTATTTTCAAAGTAGTAATACGGTTCTCATTTTCCTTTATTTTTAATAAATAAATACCTTGACTAACTGTTTGCATTTTGTTATTCAATATTTGATTAATACTTTCTAAATCGCCATTTGTTTCAAGTATAAGTTCTCCAATTGTATTGTAAACACTAATGTTTAATGAATTATTAGTAATAGAATTATTAACGATTTTAAAAATACCATTAGAAGGATTTGGAACGACTGAAAAAGCTTGCTTTAAGTTATTAATTTCAGTAGCGTTTACCGTCAAATTACTACTAACTGTTAAATATCCAGTTTCTGTGATATTACTTCCATTAATAGAATAAGGATTATTTCCGGTGAGAGGAGTTGAAGTTTGTCCGCTCCAAAAGTTGCCATTGTTAAAGAAAACTGTGGCTGTATTTCTATTAAAACTATTGCCTTCATCACTTTCATTCCACCAAGTCTGTACATTTACATCAATCGCTCCATTAGCTTCAAATTTCCAAGTTTGATTTATAGTTTCGTTTATATTTCCAACTACACTTCCGCTATTTCCATTATCAAAAACTTGGTTGAATGTTCGGACTTGAAAAGCTCTTGTTGAAGTGTTTGATTTAATATAAATTGGTGTGTAAGCATTAGCATTTCCGACTGGAAATAATTGTAGAGAATTTTCAACTACTCGATTAACAACTCCGCCTGAATTAGCGTCATCTTTGGTGACAATATAACCATTTCCTGCAATCACTAAAGCATCTGTTCCGATTGTGAAATTATAATCTTCGATTGTGACTTTACAACCTAAACCAAATTCCAAATATTCTGAAACTGATAAATCTGCATTTAATAAAACCCCATTAGGATTGATAAATCTAACTTTACAAAGATAGGTAGGTGAACCTGAAATAGTTTGAGGAGTTTCGCTTCCATTAAAAATAATCGTTCCACAAGTATTGCCAGGGAATATATTTCCATTATTAATTAAATCTCCATGAATACGAAAATTCCCACCTGAAACCATCATACTTGCACCAGCTTCAACGGTTAAATCTTTGCAATTAACTAAACCAGTCGAAATTTCAGGCATTGTTGCTGCATTCGTTGGAATGATAGCATTAATAGTTGGACTCGGTCTAAACCCATCTTGCCAATTGGCACAATTGTCCCAATCTGAATCTAAACTTCCAGTCCAAGTTGCTACATTTGGTAACAAAGGAAACTGAGCTGCTTCAACAACTTCTGGTGCGGTATAAGTAACTCGAACATATACTTTTTGTCCCGTTTGATTAGCAGTAGTATTTTTAATTCTAATATTAATCCATCCGTTTACAAAAGCGGAATAATTACCACTTAATGTATCTAAACCATTTTGAATAACTAAAACATTATTATTAATATCTAATAATTCGATTGTTAAATCTTTTGTATTATCTGTAGGAATTAATTTGAAATTAATGGATTCGTTTGCTGCTGCGAAAATTCTACCGACATTGCGGTAAGCGGTTGAGTTTGCAGGGATTCGTCCGCCTTGTTGTAAAGAATTACAATTGCTATCGCCTAAATCATCTTCCATTTCCCATTCTTGAGTAGTAGAAGTAGAACGATTTGGTGTATAAGTATTTGCAATTCCTTGAGGTGCCCAAATTGCATAACCTCGCCTTCCTTGAGAAGCAGAACCATCACAAGGCGGAGTAGAGATTTGTACTCTTTGGTCATTTTGAACAATAGTAGTTGCATTTCCGTTTGCACCAGAATAATCAACTAATACAGTTCCAGGAGGAAAGTTAGAATCAACCCAATCTGATTGCCAAGTATTCCAATTATCATTAACACTTACAATTGCTTTTCCACCTCTTTCAATGATTAAATGGTCACCAGTATTTCCATTGTGCCCTCTAACCAAATATACACCAGTTCCAAAATCTAAATTTTGATGACACCAAATGATGTTTTCTAAATCGCTATTAATTGGTAAAGTCGTTGCGTTTTTTGGGTCGTGAGAATAACGGTTACTATTATAACTAATACTAAATAAGTCTTCAAAGAAAATTAATGGCGTTCCATCTAATGCAAAAGTCAATGCATACATTAAAGACATTCGAGGATCATTTGGCTCAATATGTCCACCAATTTCATTTGCACCGTCCCAGCCTGTGATATTTCCATCGCTATCTTTTATTGGTCTATAAGTATCATGATTATTAACAAAAGGAACAGTTCTGTGAATGTAAGTATTAGAATTACCGTAATAAACGACTCGTTCGTTTTGCTGCTCAGAAGGAACTTGAGCTAAATTATAATTTCCTTGAGCATCAGAAATATTTTTGAATGCTCCTCTTAAACCAAAATCAAATGTTCCAGCTAATTTTTCATTACCAAAATTAGAAAAGGCAACATTATTGACCCAATTGTCCAGATTTGTTTTGCCACCAACATATTCTCCAAAATTGATCATTCCTTCTCCTAAATTAGCATGACCATTTAGGTATTTTAAGTTATAGGATAAATCTTGAACGACAAAAGGTGGAAAATGCTTGATTGCATCCCATCGAAAACCGTCAATTCCAGTTTGGCGACTAAACCACATAATCCAATCTCTTGCTTGATTACGGCTATAATTATAATTTTGAGTAGGATTGTAAGTTGCATTTGTACTTGGACCATAACCATTTCCTGTTCCACTTTGGTCTATTCCATAAGCGAAATCTGGTCCCCAAAAACTTGATTCCCAATCACCGCTTGAAACATTCCAGTTCGCATTTGGATGAAAGTTGGTGTAATTTTTTGACCATCTTCCTTTTCTATTTAAGTATTCGGTAGCGTTTTCTTGCCCAGAATTTGGCACTGGCGTTTCATAACAAACATTTCTAAAATTCTTAAATCCACCAGCGGTTGCCATTGAGTAAGTCGCTTCTGGATCTAATCCGCCTGCACCATTAGATGCACCAGCATTTGTTACATGATTTAAAACTATATCTTGAATTACTTCAATTCCATTAGCATGTAAAACGGCGATTAATCTTAAAACTTCATCTTTCGTTCCTACTCGAGTTCGTGTATCTCCTTTTTGGTATTTATCACCTAAATCATAATGATCAAAAGGAGAATAACCAACAGAATTGGTTCCTGCGTTTTTATAAACTGGTGGAATCCAAACGGCATCAATTCCTAAAGATTTTAATCTTGGTGCTAATTCCATTAAGTAATTTGCCCAACTTGTATTGTGTAAATTATTATGGTAATCCCACCAGAATCCTTGTAGAATTACTTTTTTTTCAGTGGTTTGAGCATAACTACCGAAAGAAAAACTTATTAATAGTATAATCAATAATAGTTTAATTTGCTTCATGGAAGTATAATGTTTTTCTGATTTTAGAACACAAATTTTTATATAAAGACCTAAGTAAATAGCTTAATTTATTTAATCCTGTTTAGGTAATTAAAAGACGTTTATATAAATTTGATTTGACAACTTAATAGTTGTTTGGTTTCTTGTGAAACTAAGCGTTTTTGATTTTTATTAAAATAAAAATAATCAAATGATTTAGAATTTACATTCTAAAAAAAATTAAAAATTTCTTAATAATCGCTCAAACTAAACCAAAACGCTTGACATTACATATATTTCCCTTAAATTGAAATCTTTTTAGACATTTTCTTAATTAGAAAGACTAAGAACGTATAAGAATTAGAGATTAAAATATTCTGATAGAAACAATTTATTTATTAAAAACAAACTTATGAATCGTATTTTTTCATTAAGCCTATTTGGGCTTTTAACCTTCTTTTTCTCATTAAACTTAACTGCACAAAACGGATGGAAACAAATTGCGGAAAATGACTTTGTTGCTGCAAAAGCTTCATTTGAAAAAACCTTAGAAACAGATGTAAATAATAAAGACGCACTTTATGGTCTTATCTTTTTATCGGAAGTTATGGAAGACGACGATAAATATGAAAAATATGTTACAGACTTAGTGAAATCAAGATGGGAAGAACAAGAGTTTTTGTTATTTGGTCATGTAATAGATGCTGAAGCACCCGAAATTTTGAAGCAAAAATTAAGCAATCGTGCAAAAGCTGGCGCATATTTTTCTTTGTCAGATTCTTTATTTTATAGTCGACGAAAAAAAGATGCTTTCAGGGTATTGAATGATTTTGTTGGTGATTACAACTGGAGTATAGTTGGTCCTTTCAAGAATGTTGCAGGAAGTGGACACATTGCGAAACATCCGATTGAGACAGAAGGATTTGATACAAAAAAAGTATATACAAATAATACTGGAGCAGAAATATCTTGGTTAGACCGTAAACTTCGTTATCCAAATGGTAAAGTAGATTTTAGATTATTGCCAAGTGCGGATTATGGAAAATCTGCAGTTTATTATGCAAATACTTTTTTGGAAGTTCCAACTGATAGAACGGTTCAATTAAGAATAGCAAGGCGTTCGCCAATGAAAATTTGGATTGATGATAATTTGGTATTTGATAATAATGAAAATATTGAACGTAACTGGGATGCTGAATTTGTTGAATTGGATTTGACGAAAGGAACGCATCGTTTATTGGTGAAATTATCGGATTTTCCAGAAGGTTATGATAGAGCAACTTTGTCTTTATATTATAGAGAAAGTGGTTATAATAGTAACTATAGTTATGGCGGTTATGGTAATAATTATGGTGATGAATTCGCTATTCGAATTACGGATAAAGACGGTAAATTATACACAGATATAGATTCTAAATTTGATGGAAAATATTCTAAATCAACCTATTCACCGAAAGTGACGGATAGAATGGTGATTAACCATTATAAGAATCAACTTAAAGCAAATCCTGAAAACTGGGCGAATTATTATTTGCTTTGTAAAGCATTTATGAAATTCGATAATTCAGAAGATGGAGAGGAAATGTTTGCTGATTATTTAGAGTCACATGATAATAGTGTGTATTTTAATTATTTAATGGCAAAATTCTATACTTCAAATGGAAAAAGTGAACGTGGGGATCACCCGGTAGAACGCAGACCTATGAAGCAAT
>CAZEOC010000174.1:0-8014 GCA_964513525.1 uncultured Saprospiraceae bacterium
GTGTGGTAAGGCACACTATTATATATATATATATATATTAAAAAACAAGTGTCTTAATTATCTTTCTTTTGAATGAATATTTGACACAAAAAAATGTAAAATATTGTGAAGCAATCGCAATTCATTTATATCCAGATGTTTTAAAAATGATTTACGATAAAGAATTCCCCAACTTTTTGAAAAGTGTAGATGAAATTCAACCATCTAATTATCAGAAGATTAAAGGTTCTCAATTACTAAAAAGCTATATCGAAAGTTTACAATTTTACTTTGATAATCCTGCTTTGGTAAGTGAAGAGCTTTTAAAATTAAAACTGAAAGAACTAATCTTATTATTGGCAAAAACCGATAATTTGCAAAAGATTAAAAACTTACTAAATAATATGTTTTCAAAAAAAGATATTGATTTCAAAAGTATTATTGAAGCAAATATTTACAATGATTTGAGCATAAATGAATTAGCTATTTTAACGAATTTAAGTTTATCTTCTTTCAAACGGAGTTTCAAGAATCATTATGAAATTTCTCCTGCAAAGTATATCAAACAACGTCGATTAGAAAAAGCGACCGAATTATTAAAAGCAACGAATTTGAGAATATCTGATATTGCTTTTGATACAGGATTTAATGATTTAGCACATTTTTCTAAATCTTTTCAAGCAAAATATAAGCTTTCTCCTTCCGAATTTAGGCAAAATTTCAATTTGGGCTAAATAGACAAATTCTTGAACGAATCATCAAAAAAATTACTTCCAAAGTGCTGCATCTTTGTATTATAATTATTTCAGGGATTAAAAAATAACTTCTAATTCCTAATTATTAAAAAAATATAAAAGATGAAAAATTTATTAAGAATAAGTGTATTGCTTGTGTTTACGTTATTTTTAGGAAATCAAAATGTTATGGCACAGAAAAAAGTTAAATCGTTTGAAGTTGTGAAAATTATTGATGCACCTGCCGCTGCTGTTTGGAAAATTGTTGGTGAAGATTACGGTGCGATTGCGAATTCTCATCCAAAAATTGTTAGTTCAGAGTATTTGAATGGTTCATTGAAAGGTGGAGAAGGTGCAGAACGAGTTTGTAATTTTGATGAAGAAGGAAAACAGTTTTTGAAAGAAAAGCAAGTGGAATATGATGCTGCAAATTATACTTTCAAAAATACAGTTTACCAAGCAGGTAAATTTCCAGTTGTTCCTGAATATACTTTCGCAATCTATAAAGTGGAAGCAATTGATGAAAATACTTCTCGTTTCATTTTTAAAATGCAGTATCGCACAAAACCTGCTATTATGGGCGGA
Organism: uncultured Saprospiraceae bacterium; assembly: GCA_964513525.1. Lineage (GTDB taxonomy): Bacteria > Bacteroidota > Bacteroidia > Chitinophagales > Saprospiraceae > CAWVWD01. The sequence goes on from CAZEOC010000174.1 coordinate 1,299, forward strand.
ATGATGAAACGTAGTTTTAAAAATTTAATTAATGATTATGCGATTGCAATCGAACATCATGTTAAAACTGGGGAAAAAGTGAATAAGGAAAACTTTAAAGAGATTAAGAAAAATTATACAAAGTAATTTTAGAAATAAGTATTCAATTTTAGTTTTCATTTATTAAAAGGTCGTTATTTTCAATTTTTAATTGGAAATAGCGACTTTTGTTATATTATGAAAACACTATTTTACGGCATTACAGGATATACAGGAGAATTAATTTTAGAAGAAGCTAAAAAGCAAAATTTCAAACCAATAATAGCTGGTAGAAATGAGCAAAAAGTGCAAGCTTTAGCTGATAAATATAATTTGGATTTTCGAGTTTTTGATTTAGAAAATAAAGAGAAATTAAATCGAAATTTGGCTGATATTGATTTAGTTTTGCATTGTGCTGGACCATTTCATTTCACAGCAGAACCAATGATATCAGCTTGTTTAGATAATTTTGTTCATTATTTAGATTTATCTGGTCGAGTGGAAGGTTTTGAGTATGCAGCAAGTTTATCAGAGAAAGCAAAACAACAAAAAATCATGCTTTTACCTGGAGTTGGTTTCGATGTTGTTCCGAGTGATTGTCTGGTTGCTTATTTAGGTGCAAAATTACCTAATGCAACACATTTGAAATTAGCAATTGCTATGAAAAATGGTGGAATTTCTCGTGGAACCGCTTTATCAAGTATAGAAAACCTTCCTAATGGAGCAACGATTCGAGTAGATGGAAAAATCCAAAAAGTAGATTTAGCCTCAAAACATGAATGGTTTAATTTTGGAAATTGGTACAAAAGTTTGGCAGTTCTTGCTCCTTGGGGCGATGTTTCAACTGCTTATTATACAGCAAATATTAGGAATGTAGAAGCTTATTTAGCGACGAATTCTAATGGAGCGAAAATGATGCAATTTACACAACGTATTAAATGGTTATTGAAACAAAATTGGATTAAAAATATTGCTAAAAATATTATTAATTCTAAACCATCAGGTCCAAATGAAGAAGAGCGACTAAAGTCAGAATCTTATTTTTATGCGGAAGTTTGGAATGAGCAAAATGAAAGAAAATCGGCTGTACTAAAAACTACAGAAGCTTATACAAATACAGCTCAAGTAGCGGTTCATATCGTTAGAAAAATAGTGACTGGACAAGTTGAAGTCGGATTTCAAACGCCAGCAGGTTTATTTGGATATGAATTGATTTTGGAAATTGATGGAAGTGTAATTAAGGATTTATAAATAACTAAATATGAGCTTTAAGAAAAAATTAAAAGAAGATTTTAAGACTAGTAAATTACTCTTACCTGTAATTATTTTCTTTACTTTCTACTTCATCTTAAAATCAATTAGTGCCATAATTTCAATTGATTTTTTAAGTTCGGTTATCCCTGGTTATCATTTAAATTTTCATAAAAATTTTTGGTTAATAATAATTAGCAGTTTGATTTTAATGCTTCCTACCCTATTTATAATCAAATCAATTATTAAGAAATAAACAAAAGCTGCAACTTCAGAATTGAAATTGCAGCTTTTATTTATCTCAAATGTACCTGAAAATCAGGTGGTTTCAAATGTTTGAAATGACCATTTAGTTTTGCTTTTCGTTGCAATTCTTTCATTTCTTTTATGTGAGGAATGAAAGTTTTTAAATGTTCATTAATATATGCTTGTCTTTGTTCTTCCGTTTGTAAAGTAAGTAATTCAAATTCTTGAAGTGGTTTCAATCCTAAAAGATGCCCTAAGTCAAAAATTTGCATATCTTCTGCTGGAGGAACTGTTCTATTTACATCCAGAAAATCATACAACTCTAAAACTTGTTCTTGTATTTTAAACGCTAAGATGACATCTTTATCATCATAGATGTAATTTAAAGACTCTACTTTTGCAGCTGAATATAATTTTTCTGGTACTTTTTTAATCACTTTTTTTACAGCAAAAACATTGTCTGTTGCTTGGGTTTTTACATCCATTTTTCCGTCTTCATACACCTTAGTTATTTCAACTAATCTCATTTCTGTAACTACTGGCATAACACGATTAGAGTTAAAAAACGGAATACAAAAACTGGTGCCGTTTTCTTTACATTCTTCAATCAACTGAATATACCTTGGCTCGAAAATGTGAAGGTTCACTTTTTCGCCAGGAAAGACTACCATATTAAGCGGAAATATTGGTATGGTTTGCATAATTTGATAAATTTATAGCCTAACATAAGCCTAATAATTTAGTTTATGCAATTTGAAATTTGGAGTGATATTTTAGTATGAAAAATGTAGCTAAAGAAATCCCAATATAATTCCCTGCTAAATCCATTAAATCAAAAGTTCGAGTAGGAATCCAGTATTGACTTATTTCTTCTAAAGTCGCTAAGACGAAAATGATTAAACTACCTGTTAGAAGGATTCGATTTGATAATTTGAAACTATGGAACTTGATTAAAATATTAGTACAATAAGTAAACATTCCTAATAAAAAGACGTGCATAACTTTATCTCCGTAAGGAATTTCTTTTACATATTTAAAAAATGGATTATATAAACCTAAACTCGCAGTTAAGATGATATAGATGACAAATGCGATAAATAAATAGGCAAAATATTTCATATTCTTTGGAGTTTATTAAAAAATCATTTTGTAAGTCTTTTTTAACGGAAAATAGAAGCTTATAGTTACTTTTTGATATACTAATAATTTTATTTTAGATTTAACTAAACAATAATTTGTACTAAAATTAAATTGATTACTTTTGCATTTGATTGTGTAAATATTTGATTACACGTATTTTAACAAAAATCTATTACTGAAATTATGAAATTTTTAAAATTAGGATTAATCGTTGCTGTAGTTGCTTCAATGATGATAACTTCTTGTGATTCAGGAAGTAAAGCTGATAAATACTCTTTTTCATTTGATATTCCTGAAGATGTTTCTTACAACATCGGTATTTTGTTCTTCGGATCAAATTTAAAGCGTATGAATATTCAGTCTTTGAACTATGCAGAATTAGAGAAAGGAATGAATGAAGGTTTAAAGATGGAAGATGATAAGAGCGGTAAGCCAAGTGTTTACGAAACTTCTGTTCAAAACTACATGGTTGCTTTAAATCAAGATAACCAAACTAAATTAATTGCAGATTCAAACTATGTTGCACCTCCAATTGATTTACCAGATTCAATGAGTTATAATTTTGGAATTTTATTTGGAAAAGATTTAGCTGGAGCTAATTACGAAAAAATTAAAGTTGCTGAAATCGTAAAAGGAATTAAAAATCAATTGACAAATACTGATGTTCCAGATATGGAAGCAAGTCAGAAGATATATCAAGATTTTGCTCAAAAAACAGATAGTTTACGTAAGCTTGTAAATGAGCAATACTTAGCTGATAATAAAGAAAAAGAAAGTGTTGTTACAACTCAAAGTGGTTTACAATACGAAGTCGTTACAAAAGGTGACGGTGATATGCCAAATGCTACTGATAAAGTAAAAGTACACTACAAAGGTACATTAGTAAATGGAAAAACATTTGATAGTTCTTATGATAGAGGAGAACCAATCGAATTTCCATTGAATGGTGTAATTCCAGGTTGGACAGAAGGTTTAGGTTTAATGCCAGTTGGTTCTAAATACATTCTAACTATTCCTTATGATTTAGGTTATGGTGAAAGAGGAAATCAAAGTATTCCTCCTTTCTCAACTTTAGTTTTTGAGGTAGAATTATTAGATATTACTACTGAAGCAATGCCAGAAACTTTAGAGCCTACAAGTGTTCCTACTGAGGAGAAATAATCCGTATTCAATTGAAATAAAAAAAGCCTTAAAACAGATGTTTTAAGGCTTTTTTATTGACATATTCCTAATTACTCCTCAACAAAAGTCATTGTATATTCTGCGATTGCTTTGATTTCTGCTTCGCTATATCGTGGGCTAAAAGCAACCATAACTGCATTATTTTCAGAACCATTTGTAATGATTTCAATTCTACGTTCTAATGTAATTGCAGGATCTGTCAAATCTTTTGCCTGTGCTAATATTGGCTTTCCAAATGCTCCATGACAAGATACACAATTAGCAGCTTGATATAATTTTGCACCATCTGGTTTTGATTCTTCTTTTACAACATTTTCATTTGAAGAAGTAGAACTTTCATTTCCACCTCCACAAGCATAAAGTACAGTTGCTAATACTAAGGCTATAAATATTATTTTTTTCATTTTTTATATTTTGTATATGAATATCAATTTTAATTTTTATTTAATAAAAGTCATTGTATAAACTGCAATAGCTTTAATTTCTGATTTATTGAATTTAGGACTAAAAGCAACCATAGTAGCATCCTTTTTAGAACCATTAGTAATTACTTCGATTCTCTGTGCTAAAGTCAATTTAGGATTTCTCAAACTTGGTGCAATATTAAGCATTGACTTTCCTTTTCTTCCATGACAAGCTGCACAATTAGCTGTTTTGTATAAAGCTTTTCCATCTATTGTATTAAAACATTTAGGAGTATTAGCTGCAAATAATAAAAAAGAAATAAATAAACATAAATATATGATGACTTTTTTCATGATTTATTATTTCAAGATTATTTAGAATAAATACAATCTACAAACTTGCTTTTTCCCAATTCAAATTATTAATTAATAATTCAATATGTTCTTCAAACTTAATCAAATCAATTGGTGCATTATGATGATTTTCAATTCGATTTATTTCTGCACCATATTTAACATAAGTGATTGTCAATGGAACATCCAAAATTACTTTTCCATTTCTTGGATAAGTAGTTGATAAGTCAGGATAATTAATATTAACTGCATAAGTTAATAAATCATTTAATTCCCTTTTATTGATATTTGTTGAATAATTACCAATCAAATCCATATATCGTTTACCCGTATATCGAACAAATCCATTATCAAAAAATTCAATTTCAAAAACAGGACATTTTCCAAAACAAGGATAACGTTCTAAACTTAATAATAGATTTGGTGTCGCTTTTGGCATTTTTTGAAATTCAAAATTTGGTGTCTCCGTTTTAAATTCAAGTAGATTTAAGGTCGGAACAGCATTCGCAGGAATATTTGAACGTTTTGGGGAACAAGCACTAAGTAATGAAACGAATACAATAAAAAGGATGAATTGGTATTTCATAAAGCGTTCTTAATATTAATATATGTGAAGTATTTTATTGTTACTTAGTTACGAATGTACTTTATTAATTCAATAATCGAAAAAATTATTTTTCTAATTTTTTCCTGTACTAATGTAACAAGTAATTTTTAATAAAAGTCAAGCACTAAAAAATATGATTTTAGTAATGACAATACATTAAAATGAATCACAAGTTAACTCATTAATACAATGCTATTGCCTCAAGAAACGTCATTGGATAATAATTCTAAGTCTATTATTTTTTACACAACTTTAATTATTCTTTAGATTTTCAACATTTTGTCAAAAATTGCTCTTTGAAAAATTGTTAGTGTCATTTTTACACTATATCGAAATATTTTGCTAAATTTGTTATCGTGAAATTTAATTTTGAAAAATAGGCTAAAAAAAATGCAAAGAATTGATGTAACCGTTGGAATGGATATTGGTGGTACAAATACCAAAATCGGATTGATAGATGCAGATGGCAATGTATTGATCCATACTTCATTTCCAACCGAAGCTAAAAAAGGTTTCAATGTCTTTTTATCTAATTTTTTAGCTCAATTAGAAAAACTTCAAAATAAAATTGAGCAAAAAGTAAATATCCTATGTGTAGGAATTGGTGCTCCTAATGCAAATTTCTATACAGGACAGATGGAACAAGCTGTTAATTTTAAATGGGGTGAAATTGTACCCATGGTAAGTTCTATTCAGAAATTATTAAAAGTTCCAGCTGTGATAACTAATGATGCCAATGCAGCCGCAGTAGGAGAAATGAGGTTTGGTTCTGCTAAAGGAATGAAAAATTTTGTTTTAATTACCTTAGGAACTGGATTAGGAAGTGGAATTGTTATAGATGGAAAATTAGTACACGGAAAACATGGTTTAGCTGGAGAAATGGGACACATTATTGTTCGTCCTGATGGAAGAAAGTGTAACTGTGGAAACTCTGGTTGTTTAGAAACTTATGCTTCTGCAACTGGTATAAAAAGGACGGTTTATAAATTCATGGCAGATATGAATGATGAAAGTCCGTTAAGAGATGTGAGTTATACTGACTTAACTTCTAAAATGATTACTGAATTCGCACTTAAAGGTGATCCGATTGCTCAAGAATCATTTGTTTATACAGGCAAAATATTAGGAACAAAATTAGCCGATACTGTTGCTTATTTGAATCCAGAAGCGATAATTTTATCTGGTGGTTTGACTCGTGCTGGTCAATTATTATTAAAACCAACTCGTCAATATATGGAGAAATATATGTTCCCTGTATTTAGAGATAAAATTCAGGTTTCTATTTCAAAATTAGATGGCGCAAATACCGCTGTTTTAGGAGCTGGTGCTTTAGCCTGGGATCATTTAGAAACGAAAGAAGATGCTAAATCAATGGCTTTAGCTTAAGTAAATTCAAAATTTAAAAGATATATAATAGTTAAATAAAAATATTAGTTTTTTTGTTAGTGAAATGATATGCCGACAGCTTTACCAGAGCTGATCGGCATTTTTTATTAAAACCATATATTTATTTT
>CAZEOC010000175.1:0-7054 GCA_964513525.1 uncultured Saprospiraceae bacterium
ATAATGTTGTTTTGAATCCAGAGAATTTGAATGAAGTTACTGCGGTTTTAGATTGGGAAATGGCAACTGTTGGTGATCCATTAATGGATTTAGGAACAGTGACCGCTTATTGGGCAGAAGTTTCTGAGCCGCCAGCAATTAAAATGTTTGGTTTAACAGCAATTGAAGGCAATTATACTCGACAAGAATTATTAAATCGTTATGCAGAAAAGTCAGGTAGAAAAATTGATAATTTCGTTTTCTATTTTGTTTTTGCGACTTACAAATTGGGCGTTATTGCACAACAAATTTATGCTCGTTTCAAAAAAGGATATACAAAAGACCCTCGTTTTGCAGCATTAATTTATATCGTAAAAGCTTGTGGTGAAAATGCTAAACGAGCAATTGAAAAAAATAGAATTTCTGATTTATATTAAAAAAGACGTTAGATATTAGATGTTAGACCGCTTCGCTTTTAGGTTAATCATATTAACTATTCAGCAAAATAAAATTTTATACGTTTGAACTCACCCCCAATCCCTCTCTTAAAAAAGAGGGGAGCAACACCCAGCTTCGCAAATTGCATCAAGTTGAGGTCAAAGCCCCTCTTTTTTAAGAAAGGGATTGGGGTGAGTTTCATGATAATGCTGAATAATTACAATCATATTAACTATCAGTTAGAAAAAGTCTAATATCTAAAATCTAATACCTAAAGTCTAATTAAGATATGTTACTAATAAATTTATTCGATGGCATTACGTTTTTTCAGATAATAATTATGGCTTTTTTAGCTATTTTATTTCTACAGTCAGGTTTTGATAAGGTTTTTAAATATCAAGCAAATTTTGAATGGATTACCAATCATTTTGCTAAAACACCTTTGAAGAATACTATCAAAATATTATTTCCATTAATCACGATTACGGAAGTATTAGCAGGTGTTTGTTCCTTGGCAGGTTTAGGTGTTTTCTTATTAGATGAATCAACCAAAATCGGTTTGATTGGAGCAGAATTAGCTGCTTTATGTATTGTTATGCTTTTCTTAGGTCAGCGATTAGCTAAAGATTATGACGGCGCAGCCACATTAACACAATACTTTTTAGTGAGTTTAATTGCTATTTATATGTTGAGTTAGTGCATTAGAAATTTATTAAAATAAATAAACCATGAAATATACCATTTTTATACTTTTACTAATAATTAATTGCAGTTGTGATTCTTCTACAAGCGTTGAAAACACAACAAATACTGAGGTTATAAATACAAATTCAGAAGCATTAGAAATGTTGCCGCCTTTACCAGAAGAGCAAAAACTAAGTTTATTAGAAAATGCAGATTATATCGACTATATTTTTTATCCTTACGGTAAAACAATCAATCAAGGTGATAAAGGAAGTATTCGACAAATGATTCAACAAATCACTACAAATCCACAACCAACTATTAATTGTGCCACGCCATTTTGTAAAATCTCCTTTTATAAAATGCCAAATGTATTAATTGAAACGGAAGTTCACTATGGAAATGGTTGTGCTTATTTTGTTTTTCATGATGCAGATGGGAAACCACAATACGCGAATAAAATGGGCGAATTTGGAATTACATTTTTCAACAAAATTATTACTCAATTTGAAGCTAAATAATTTAATGCTTATAGTAACTATTCAGAAGTTAGAAATCAGACCGCTTCGCTGTCAGAAAATACATTTCAAAACGGTCTGACATCTATCTTCTGAATAATAACTTCTTCATTTATTTCAAGAAATAATTTAGAATATTTTAGATTGAACTTTTTGTCTTTAATTCTTGTATTTTTAATACTTTTGTGCGAAATCCAAATTGGTTAGTTTTACTAATTAACAATCAATAAAAATGCCTGCGTAGCTCAAGGGATAGAGCGTCACACTCCGGATGTGAAGGCTGTAGGTTCGAGTCCTACCGTGGGCACTAGTAAAAAATATAATCATCTACAAATAATTGATTTGTAGATGATTTTTTATTTCTAATCAAGTGATAGTTCAAGTGATTTTGACTTTAATTATTTATTTCACTTAGTTTTACATTCATTAAGAAATAGTAAAGGAACAACTTACCCTTTTATGATTGATAAATATCCGTTTCTACTACGTATTCAAAATTAAAAAAACTACTTTCTCAAAACTCGTTGACTAAACTCAATTCCCTGACTTTCGATACGTAGCATATAAATCCCTTTTTCCAAACTGTTCAAATCATTTAGAATATAAATCTGTTGATTATCAAACAGTTGCAATCTTTTTTGGTAAACAACTTGTCCAATAGAATTAATTAAATAAGCAATTGCTGTTTTTGTTTTTGAGGTTTTAATTTCAAATACCAATCGGTCTTCAAATGGATTTGGATAAACATTAATTTGGTTTTCATTTTGGAAATTCACCACTCGAATCGGTGAATAATCGAATGTTTCATCTAAGTCAAGTATTCTTAAACGATAGTAATTATTGCCAATTTGTGGTGTCAGATGTTGATATTCGTAACTTGTTAAAATTTGGCTATTCGTTGCAGTTTTGAAACCGATTTCTTCCCAAAATTTTCCATCCAATGAATGTTCTATATAGAAACCATTGACATCTTCTTCGCTTGCAGTTGTCCAAGTCAAATCTACTGTTTGATTATTGGCGAAAGCCATGAAATACATCAACTCCACAGGAAGTGGCAGTTCGTATTTAACATCCAAAAAAGGTGCAAAACCATTGGCTGGAGCTGCATATTTGTCTGTCATATATTTTGATAAGCCAGGATGTTCGATTGCCATCACCGAACTATATGTAACCGTTGTACTACCATCATTATTCGGAATAGCAGATTGCATTTTTTCATAATGATTGAAGCCATCTTGACGAATTACCGCTTCTCCTCTACTGATTTCTACTTCCGTAAACGTTCCATCAGGATTTTCTGTTCTTTTGATGACTCGACTTTGATAAAGCGGTTCTATTTCATTATGTCCACTGGTAATACGTCCAGCGATTCCGCCACCATCATAGAAATTAATTAACTCTGTATCCCAATCTGCAAGGTCAAAATAAGTACGAAACTGTGTTGTACCACTTGTATTAATATGTGCTAATCCCGTTGCATCAATATCTATTCGAACTGCATATTTATTCTGATCACCTTTACTATTAAAACAGCCAACATCAACCGCATCCGCTACTGCTAATCCATCTACTTGCTCCAACGCAGCGCTTGTACCAAAGTAACCATTTTTAATATCCAAAACAGGATTTCTATCATTATGAAAGAATGGATTATCGGTCGCACTACTTCTAAATAAGTACAAACTCGCACCAGTTATTGTCGCATTTGCTGGAATAGTCGAAGTATTAAATGATAAAATACTTCTGTAATCATAATCCAATCCATACCAACTAATATCTTCATCCCCCATTCTTAAACCATTAGTACTGAACGAATTACCTTGATAAACTTCAACCCAACCATCTTCTGAAGTATTTGACCAAAACGTTTCTGTCGGTTCTCCTCGATAAGCATCAAAGAGAATATTATCCATTTGATTTTTAATCTTATATTGATATGCTTCAAAGTCCAAATGAATCGGATCTGCGCCAAACCAACCTATCCAACCAAAAACACCAACTGGACGAAAATTATCTCTATCAGTAGGAGTATTCGGATCGCCACCAATTGTGTAAGGTGCAATACCTAAAGGATAAGCAGTACTTGCAATCGAAATGCTTGTATATAAACCATCATCATAACCGTAATAATAATGCATCAAACCCATTCCATTATCATAATACACTTGCGCCATATTATCCGCCATATTTTGTCGAATAGCCTCAACAACTTGCATCATAGAATTGATTGCTACATCTGTAATTAATTCTGTTCCATCAATCGAACCGTTATTATTATCATCACGACTCAAATCTTCACGCTTTGGACAAGCATATGAACTGCAAAATGACGTCACATTAAAGTTTGGATAATCATAGCCACTAATCACAAAGTTAATATCGGTTCTCGACCTCAACCAAACTTGATTAATAATATATTCTATATCACTTTTTACAGTATTAAACAATGCGGCTTCTGAACCCGCAACATCTAAATCCATATTTTTGTACCAACCACCATTTGAACGTGCTGCTAAAACATCATTACCTCCAATACTTAACACGACCCAATCAATCGTCGGATTAGCATTCAAAGCATCAATCAAGTTTTGTAAATAATCATAATTCACTTCATCTGCCCATTCTCTGGCTTCACTTCCTGAGACTGCATAATCATTAGCACCTGGTGTACCTATACAGCCAACACATTTCTCAAAAGTTTCACTAATAGCAGTTTTATCTCCATGACCATACATTTTTAGCATTTCGCTGTGTGTGCCATCATCAGCCATATATTGAGCCCAACTATCACCAGCTATAGCAATCCGTGGATTTATTCCATTACAATTTGCAGGTAACTGTGCAATAGACAAATTAGAAATTCCTACTAATAGAATTATTAGTATTAAAGTAGTTTTTAATCTCATAGCTTTTTTGGTTAAATAGACTGAGGCAGTTCTATCTTGGTTAATAATTGTTATACTACTTTCAAATTGTTTATTTACAAATATAAAGAATTAGTTTAAAATGATGAATATTGTATAATTATGAAAGGACTTTCAGCTGTTTAATACTAATCCATGTTAAAAAATGGTATTAAGTTGGGTGTATTAATTTTTTCTCAAGCAAGACATTTTTTAAAGAAATAGCTTTTGCTATTACTGGGGAAAATATAGTTTACACCGATTTTTCTGAGAAGTCTAAGGAAGTAATTAATCTGAAATTAATGCTACTTTTAAATTTGAATTTGTATAACAGACACAGATAAATTAAAAAACCGCCGTTATATATCAATGATTTATGACGGCGGTTTTGTTTTTTGAAATTCAATTTTACTTCACTATCAATTTTCCACTATCTAATAGAAGTCCTTCCGATTGAATTTGATAAAAATAAATACCCGAAGTTAGGTTTTCTCTATTCAGAATCATCCGATTATTTCCATTTGAATTTACAGTTTTTACAACTTGTCCCATTGTATTATAACTTATCAAAGTCAAGTTTTGATAAGTTTGTTTGGAGTCTATTTCAAAATCTATTTGTATCGGCATAAAAAACTGGGTTATCGCAAAGAAAATTATTTAAAATTGGTCAAATTCACCAAACTGTTAATTCGGATAAACCTTTATGATAAATCAGAAATTCAGGCTTTTGAGGAGAAGGTAAAACAGGAAGAATCTTTATTATTAAAATCATGGTTTTTGGAGCAAATTTCAAAAATGAAATAAAAAAGGACAAACAGCGGTTAATCTGTTTGCCCTTGGATTTTTTGGGTTTTGAGGAATAGAAAGAATAGGTTGAAATGAACTTTGATTTTAGCTTAGCATTCAAATAATAATTAAAATTCAAGCTCACTAAAGTAAATTAAAGTACTTCTTCCAACATTTAACAACTTAAAAAACTACTGTTTCATAAATCGTTTGGTTTGCGAACCATTTTCCGTTTGAATGTATAAAATATACATTCCGTTGGTCAAATCATTCGTTGGTAAAAAAATACGATGTTCTCCATTGGTTAAGTTTTCTTGATGTTGTTTAATCAATTGTCCTGTCATATTCATTACTGAAATATTAACCTCTGTTGAAGCTCCTAAATTCAGTTGTATTTGTAATAAATCAGTTACTGGATTTGGACTGATTTGTAAAGCTTCTATTGCCGCTATTGTATTTGTATTCGTGGCAATAGAAATCGTATCAATCGATGTACTTGTACATCCCAAACTATCTGTCATCGTCATTGTCACTAAGAATTGACCAGTTGCATTATAAGTATATTGTGGGTTCATTGCATTAGCGGAAGTTCCATCTCCAAAATTCCACATAAAGCTACTTTGTCCAATTCCGCCAGTTGAAAGATTGGTATATTGAACCGTATTATTATTCATTACCTGATAACTAAAATCAGCAAAACAATTCGTAGAAGTTGGTAAAGCAATAATAATGGAATCGCAATAAGTATCGCTACAACCTAATAGATTAGAAGCTGTCACACAAACATGATATGTTCCTGATGTCGTGTAATAATGTGTTGGATTCGTTCCTGAACCTGTACTCCCATCTCCAAAATCCCAATTATATACTAAGAAACTCGAATTCGTAAAAGCTGTAAAATCAACAATTGCATCTTGTGCAGCATAACTGAAAGTCACTTCACAACTTGGTGCAGATTGTGGCATATAAGTTTGACAAATCGTACTCGTACAACCTCCTGTATCTGTGACTGTTAAACAAATTTCGGTTGAGTCATTTAGAGAAAACGTATATAAAGTAGACGGATTTGTTGTTTGAAAACTAACCGTATTATTAAAAGTCCAGTTGTATGTAAACGGTGCAGTACCTGTTGTAGATGCAATTAATTGCCAACTTGGATTTGGAATATTTATCGGATTGATTGTAAAATTAGCACTACAAGTAGGCGTAACTACAGGCGGATTGTTTGGAATAAAATTAGAATCAATGGTATGAAAAGTAGTATTCGTTGCAATTGGTGCATTGAAATCAAAATAAATCGAAGCATAATTTACTATAATTGTTCCAATAGAATTATTCGCTTTTTGTCCTATTCTAAATCGTACAAAACCATGCGACGCAGGCTCGTTAGTATTAGAATCTGGCAGCATAATATTATTAAACTCAAAAATTAATTTATTTCCTTCATCAATACTCAAAACATAAGGATGACTACTGGATTGCATTTCTAAAGTAGATAAATCTAAAGTAGAAATATCGATTTCATCTTCAATACGAACATTAACTGCTGGAGCAGTTCCTGTATTTTGGAAACGAATCATATATTCAATTTCTGTATCTTTTGTAATCGAATGATTCAATCCATAACCGACTGGAAAACCTTGTTTATCATTAGGATCATAAGAACCTATATTTTGTTGACAGTCAACATCTACAAAATTCAAATAATCATCTAAGTTGAATTGGTTGACTAATCCATTTACAGTA
>CAZEOC010000175.1:7064-7929 GCA_964513525.1 uncultured Saprospiraceae bacterium
GAATCTGATAAATTACAACCAAAAGTCACTGCGGAAGGTACATTATTCCCCCAAGGATGTGTAATCTCTTGCTCTGCTTGAATCTGATAAGAATAACCATTTGCAGCAAAAGTAAGTGTTGTATCTTGACCTGCTAATAGGTAATAAGAACCTTGATATGGTAAGATTTGATCTTCGACAACATAGTAATTTCGAGATTGCGTCATATCACCTGTTCCGATATTTTCCAAACGGAAAGTCACCGAATCATTCGGCGAACAAAAAGCATCTGCAATTATTGTTGCACCTTGCCAATTCGTTGCACCTGGGATACAAATTTGATTTGGAAAAATTGTTGCATCTACACAGTGCATTTGTCCCAATACAGCATTACAACTTACCGTAAAATCAACAGTAAACTGTCCAGTTTGATTAATATCTAAATTGCCAACTGGAAAAGTATAAATATTACCAACTGAGGTATAAGGAATTGAAGCCGAATTAATGATTAAGAACGGGTCAAATTCGATTTCAACATAAGTATTTGTTTCATTTTGTGTTCCGAGGTTGGAATAATTAACGTAGTAAGTATTTGAAAAACAGCGTGTTAAATTTGGAGCCGAAATATTAACTTTTAAGTCAGAACATTGAACTAAAGGTTGTAAACCTAAATCCGCTGATATTGTATCCCCTGCATTCAATGTTATAATTTGAGGTGTACAAGAATTCCAATTTGCTCCTAAAGGCAGAGCGGTTAATTCATAAGTCCCAACATCAATATCCAAATAATAATAACCTGTATTATCAGTAATAGCAATTGTTGTATCTGTTCCTTGTACAGCTTGAATCAAAACTTGTGTTTGTAATAAGTTCTCTCCACATGTTA
>CAZEOC010000176.1:0-7878 GCA_964513525.1 uncultured Saprospiraceae bacterium
AATGAACCAATAATAGTTGCATAAAATACACCCATTGCAGTATATTCGATACCTGCTAATGACCATGATTCTGGTAAAACGTTCGTGATAATAAAGAATGAAGCAACGATTAAAATACCTGTTGAACCAAATTCACCAATATTCAATGCTGTTTGTGGGTTTCCACCTTCTTTTACATTAACCATGAATGTACCAATGATAGAAGTTATAATTCCTGCTCCTGCTAATATTAAAGGCAAAACGATTGGACTAAAACCATCAAAACCTTCTGCAAAAGCTCCATTTGAACCGTTAATCATTGCCAATCCTAAAACCATTGTTGCAATGATAGAACCAATATAAGACTCGAATAAATCCGCTCCCATACCAGCAACATCACCAACATTATCACCAACATTATCCGCAATCGTTGCAGGATTTAATGGATGATCTTCAGGAATACCAGCCTCAACTTTTCCAACTAAATCTGCTCCAACATCCGCTGCTTTAGTATAAATACCACCACCAACACGAGCAAACAATGCGATAGATGACGCACCAAATGAAAATCCTGTAACCACATTTAAAATACGGTTCATTTCTCCATCTACGGCAACATCAAACATATTTGTATAAACTAATAACAAAATACCTAAACCTAATAAACCAAGTCCAACTACACCTAATCCCATAACTGCTCCTCCACGGAAAGCTACTTTCAAAGCATGACTCAATCCTGTACGAGCTGCATTTGTTGTTCTTACGTTTGCTTTAGTTGCTACACGCATTCCAATAAATCCAGCTAATGCCGAACAAATCGCTCCTACGATAAATGATAATGCAACTAATGCACTTGAATCTTCTGCTGATGCACCTGATGCACCTAACAATACTGCTACTAACACAACAAAGATTGCTAAAATCTTATATTCTGCTTTTAAAAATGCCATCGCACCATCTGCGATATATTCCGCAATACGAGCCATTTTTTCACTTCCCGCATCTTGCTTTCCTACCCATGACGATTGCCATGCCATAAAAAGCAACGCAATTACACCTAAACCTGCAATTACTAATAATAAAGTTCCCATTCTAAATACTGTTTTATTAATTTGGATTCAAATAATTTATAATATGTTTTTGTCAAAACGCCTGCAAAATTATAAAATATTCACATTTTTGTATAATAATGCACACAAATTGACAAAAACAGCTGCAAATATATCGTTTTCTATATGTAAAAATAATTTGGAGCTACAATTTTTTTGTTGATAATCAAATAGTTAGCAATAAGATGAATAATGAATGTTGAAGTTTGACTAACTTAATCATGAAAAGTAAGTTTATTTATTTTCTTTTTAAATGAAGTCAAACTTCGATATTCGTAATTTAATATTCAATATTCTGTAATTTATTTTAAATATCATTCACTTGTAGAATCAATTTTCCTTTTTTATTACCATTGAATAATTGCATTAAAACATCAGGAAAACGCTCAATTCCATTTTCAATATGTTCTTTCGTTTTTAATTTTCCTTCTGCAATCCATTGTCCCATTTGCATCGCACCTTCTGCATACTTATGTTGATAATCAAAAACTACGATTCCTTCCATTCTTGCACGATTCACCAAAAGTGATAAATAGTTTGTTGGTCCTTTTACAGGAGTTGTATTATTATATTGCGAAATTGCTCCACAAATTACAATTCTTGCTTTCATATTGATTCGAGTTAATGCCGCATCTAAAATATCGCCACCAACATTATCAAAATATACATCAACACCATCAGGACAAGTAGCTTTGATTGCCTTTTTTACATTATCATTTTTGTAATCAATTGCCGCATCAAAACCTAATTCATTGACCAAATAGTCACATTTTTCTTTTCCGCCTGCAATACCAACAACTCGGCAACCTTTGATTTTAGCAACTTGACCAACAACATTACCAACTGCTCCAGCTGCACCAGAAACCAAAACTGTTTCTCCAGCTTTCGGTTGACCAACTTCTAATAAGCCAAAATAAGCCGTCATTCCTGGCATTCCAAGTGTACTTAAGTAGGTTTGTAAAGGAGCGAATTTCGTACTTACTTTTAATAAATACTTTGCGGCTAAAACGCCATATTGCTGCACACCCAGATTTCCAGTTACATAATCGCCAACTTTGAATTTATCAGATTTTGACTCAATGACAATTCCAGCAGTTCCTGCACGCATCACTTCTCCAATTCTCACTGGACGAATGTATGATTTAGCATCGTTCATCCAACCTCGCATCGCAGGGTCTAAGGAGATATAAATATTCTTTACAACAACTTCACCTTCATTTGCAACAGGAATATCAACTGTTTGAAGGTCCCAATCACTACGCTTTGGTTCGCCGATAGGACGAGCTGCTAATCTTATTTGTGTATTTTGCATAACTTATTTTTATCGATTTATGAGTTTTTGACTACAATCAAAAACTGCTGAATTTTGCTTTTTCCAAAGGTAATTAATTTGAGAGATTAACAGAAAAAGACCTTACCAGAATCTGTGATTCCGATAAGGTCTTTTTAAATTAGTAATAATTTACACTACACTAAGAAACTGCTCTTTTGAAAACTAAAATATTTTCCATCATTGAGCCACTATAAGTATTTTCAAGTGTTGTTATCAATTCCCAACCTTGTTCGCCTAAACCTTTAAGGGTTTCTTTCAATTTTTCTTTATCAATTTTTGTCATCGAAAAAGCGTTCTTTTTTGTCGTTGGAATATCTATCGTTTTATACTCAAACCTTGTCATAAGCTTTCGTTTTTAATGAATAATTATAAATATAAAATAAGTTATTTAATTCATTTTCTAATAAAAAATCTGCTAAATGAAGGATTTATCTGATGAATAAACTAATTACCAATGACTTTTTAATTAAGAGCATGTCTAAATTTCTATCGGCTGAAAACCAATACTTTACGAACCTGACTTCAAAATAATTGATTTATTTAGCTCGCTAAACGTACAAATTATTTCTTCCTCAGAACCGTAAGTTACTGATATTCAGGTCGAAATAAATTTTAGACATGTTCTAACTATTTTTTAATTAAAATAAGTCTACAACTTTCCCTGCGTCACTTGCTTTCACTTCGTACAAAACCTTTCTAATTCCTACTTTATTTACACCGTAAACTTTCGTTCCTACAGGCCAATTCTCTGCTCTTTTTGTCATCGGATTGATTGGAAAACCATAGCTAAAAGGATGTGCACCTGGACCTTTTACATAGAATTGCTTTCTCAAAGCGGTATTATTTTTTAATTTGAACTTTACATAAACCAATTCAGCCTTTGCTTTTTGTTTTTTAGAAGCACCATTTTTAGAAACGATTTCACCTGAACCCTTGATTCTTTTTTTGATTTTTGCAGGCTTTTCATTATAAACAATTTTCCCATTTTTCTGAATCTCAGCATGTAATGTATTCGTTGTATTAATTTTTAAAACACCTCGACTCCAAACATTTGCAAAAATCTCTTCTGTTTCCAAATTTGTCGCATCAATTTCTCCAACTTCTGTACCTGCACTCAATGTCGTTACTTTTCCATTCAAAATAACTTTCCCAACTAAAGGCATTACACTCAGATTAGTTGTGTTCAAATCATTGACGGTTACGGTACTATACCCCGAAGTATTCAAACGATTCAAGTTTTTAATTCCAATCGTGATTTGTACTTTTTTAGACGGTTCAATCCATTTGTCTTGAGTGATTTTTAATTGATTATTTTCTACATTCAAACCAATGTATGGCAAAACATTTTCATCCGCTGTGATTTTAAAACTATTTTCTACTTGACAGTTAATTACCACATTTGCTACAAAATTCAAATCGACTTCTGTGAAATTTTCAAAATCCATCGTTTTCGTAATGATTTTTCCATTACCATTTACTTGAGCGGTAACATTTGCAGTTACTAAAATAAAGCACACTAAGGCTACTAATTTTGACATTAAATTTTTCATTTTTTACTTTTTAGTTGATTATTAATTATTTACTTCGTTTTCATTAAAAACTGTTTCATAAACAGTTACGCCATTTTTATTAAAATAAACTCTTCTATTATCTTGTCCATTCAGTTCATAGATTTCTCCATTCTGAACAAATTTCACACTCACAAAATCGAAAGGTGTATCAAAGACAACTTCACCTGTATAAATCGAGGAAGAATCTTGCTGTTCTAATTCAAAATCATTTTTCCAACTTAGTGGATTAAAATCTCCTCTTAATCCGACTTTTTCAACAGCATCAATTCCTTTCATATCGACCGAAAATTGCACTTTTCGCTCATACGTTTCTTGCACACAACTCATCATAGTTAAGCAACAAACCATTATTATTAATCCAATTATATTTTTCATTATTTTAGTTTTTTATCAATTAAATAATCTAAGCCAAAGCGACCAGAACCCAAAACCATACTATACAAACTCACCCAAAGAAAGCCAGTAGCTGGTAACATATTCCACATTCCTTGTCCCCATTTTTGACCAAAAATAGCGACTAACATAGTACAGAAAATCAAAAATCCAACAATTCTTGTTTTGAAACCAATTGCTAATAACAAGCCACCAACTGCTTCACTAAATGCTC
The DNA here is from genome assembly GCA_964513525.1 of uncultured Saprospiraceae bacterium. Lineage (GTDB taxonomy): Bacteria > Bacteroidota > Bacteroidia > Chitinophagales > Saprospiraceae > CAWVWD01. The sequence goes on from CAZEOC010000176.1 coordinate 4,600, forward strand.
CCATCCAAGCAAAGAAAACTGGAAATAATGCGAATATTCCACCGAACTCTGAGACATCTTGCGGAAACCAATAAATCACTTCAAACAAGTCTAAATTTTTATCCGAAGGCGACCAAGGCATTCCGAATTTATCCGCTCCAAAAGCTTTTGATAATAAGATTCCACAAACTAATCTCGGAATCCATAATGTAAAATCTGCAAAGGCAGTACGCTGTAAAACTGGTTGATTGATATATTTATAAATGCTTTTTAATCGATTCATTTGTTTACTTTTTAGTTGATTATTAAACGCTATTTTTTGAATAAACTCACTTCACTTAAAAAAGAGAAACCAAATATCAACTTAATGAAATTATGAAGTTGAGTACTATTCCCCTCTTTTTTAAGAGAGGGGTTAGGGGTGAGTCATTTATTTACTTTTTATCATTTTTAAAATCGCCTCAACTTCTGTATCAATGCCATTTACAATATCTTCTACATTTCTTTCGACAGTAACATCAGGTTCAATTCCTGCATCTGGAATATTGTAATCAATTGGGTCAGAGATTAACGGAATATCAATTTCGATTTTAGAATTTGGTAAATTCATGAAGAACATTCTACCGCCAGTAATTCCTCTCTGATTACCGCCAGTTGTTTGTCCTACAATAGTTCCCATATTGTATTGCTTCGCATATTTTGTCATTAGATAAGTCGCTGAACTATTTGCTGCATTACAGATTAGATAAACATTTCCATCATAAGCAGCTTTTCTTTTCGGTAAATACATCGGAACATTTAATCCTTTATGTTCATAATAATCATCACCAAAAGGCTTTACTTTTTTAGAAATATCAAAGAATTTATTATCCCAAGTTGATAAATATGGACGTAAGTCTTGAGAAACAACAGCATACTTTGATAAAGAAGGTTCCATTTCAAATTTCACTGTTTTCTGTACTAAATACTTCGCTAAGTGAATATAAACTTCATCTGCTCCGCCACCATTTCCACGAATATCAATAATCACATTTTCTATATTTTTGCTTTTAATTGTATTAAAACTTTCTTTTAAAAATCCTTTCCAATCAAAATCCATATTCCAAGTAACAAATGAACCAATATAGATTTTTGCTACATTATCATTGATTATTTCAAATTGCCACAATTCTTCAGGGTCTGTAGAAAAGTCTGTATAACGAGTTTTTAAAATTTCATAGCGTTCTCCACGACTCATTGTTTTTACCGTTGAATTAAAAGTTTCACCTGTTTTTAAGTTTTTACATTCTAATTCATATTTATTATTAGTCGGTGGAAAAAGTAAGGCAAAATAGATGTCAAAAGCTTCATATTTTCCGACAGCAGATAATTGTAAATCATAAACTCTTTGTGCGTCATTACTACCATCACCTCGCATAATTGGTAATAAAGTTTTAATGATTGTTTCGATTGACTGACCATTAATTGTCGTAATCTCTACACCTCGAACTAAGCTTTCCTGTTCAGAAGCATTTCGAGTTACCAACATTCTATTATTAACAAAATCAAAAGTGAATGGAATTTTATCTGCTTTATTATGAATCAATGCTTTGATTTCGTCTTTCTGATTCCAATAATTTGTATAAGTATGACCACATTTAATTTTCGCAGTGAATTTTGAAATTTCGATAAATGCATGTTCTGTTGTTAAGTCTTTTGAAAAAACAATTTCTAATTCATCAAAAGCAGTTTCGATTTCTTCTGCTGTCGAGAAACGATATAAAGCAGGATGCAATTCCAATAAAGCTTTTTTCATGATTTGAAAATCTTCTTGTAATTGTTCTGTTTTAATAATATTTGTTTGAACTGCTAATTGAGCTGTTATTGTGTTTATTAAACATACCGCTGAAATAATTACTGTTAATACTATCGTTTTCATAATTGTGAATTTTTAAATTTTTTAGTTGATTATTTTTAATGCTTTTTTAGTTGATGCTTTCTAATAAATTAAAATCGAAAACATTTTTTGTTCGTGTTGATGACACAAATTTGCGGTAAGTTGTGGGAGGAATCGCTGCAAAATGTAATTTGAAACGTATCAAATCATATATTGACACCTTTTAGTGGGAATTTTGGTGTTTTTTTGAGTTTTTCTTTGAAAAAAGACTTAAATAATTTCATCATGAATAATATAGATAAAACAGATTTATATGGATTATTTATTTTGATTGAGTACTTAAGGATTAAAAACGAGTACTTTAAACAAAAAAAGCGACTCAGTCCAATAGATAGACCGAGCCACTTAAGCCAACTTCAATTAATTATTTATGTATTTTTTATATAGTTGTTATTTGGAATTGACTATATATTATTAATCTTTTATTTTATTTGTTGACGGAGCAATTTGAAGTTCTTCGCCTGTCGCATCAGGATTCATAAACATCGGCATATTACCATCAGTAATAATTACTTTTGCATTTGGTGATTTTGCTAATTCTAAGAAAGCTTCGATTGATTTGAAATTCAAAATCAAAGGATTTAAACCTTCTGCAATAATCAATTGTGCATCACGAACACCTTTCGCCTCAATTCTTCTACGTTCGGCTTCTCGTTCTTCTCCTTGTAAGACAAATTCCATTCTTTGTGCCTGTTGTTCTGCTGCCAACTTTTCCTCAATTGCCGTTGCTAAACTTTGTGGCAATTGAATACTTTTCATCAAAACAGCTTCGATTTCGATTCCTCGACCTTTGAGGTTCTTCATCATTTGTTCCTTAATCGCTTTTTCGATAGTTCCTCTTTCGCCGCTGTGCATATCTTTTGCAAAAAAGCGAGAAGTAACATCGGCAATTGCCGAACGAAAAACTGGTAGAATTACATTTTTCTCATAATCAACACCAATACTTCTCAAAACTTCAGGTGCTTGTTGTGCTTCAATTCGATACAAAATAGAAATCTCTGAACGAATACTTAAACCTTCCTTTGAAGGAATGATAATGCCAACTTCGATATTATTGGTCTGAGTAGAAACTCGTTCTATCGCAGTTGTTAAAGGAAAATAACCATGTAATCCACTCGTGTAAACTTCATTATTATATTTTCCTAATTTACGCTTTACACCAACTTCACCTTCTCGTATTACGACACAACTTGTTAGTAGAATTGCACTTATAGCAATTAACACGCTCAATAACTTTGAATACTTCATACTTTACGATTCTTTAAAAGTAAAATAATAATTTTTAATAGTTATACTATCATAACTAAAAGTTGAACAATAGGTTCTGGAAATGATTACTTTTTTTAAATTAATTTTTGACTTAA
>CAZEOC010000177.1:0-7815 GCA_964513525.1 uncultured Saprospiraceae bacterium
TAGGCGAAAAACGCAGACATAGCTTGCTATGGCGAGTATTTTCAACGACGTGGAGTGGAAAAAGAGAACGTCATAAATATTTAAGTTATTTGTGTCCAAGCACTTACTTATTAATTCTCAAAAGAGTCAAAAATAAAAAAGATGATAAGCCAGCAACATAATCAAAATACGTTTATATATACTTTATCAACTTTATTAGAACGTGCTGCTTATTATGGATTTCGAGCATTAATAGTCTTGTATTTGATAGGTGAGGTTATGGGAATGGAAAGAGATGAAGTCTTTGAAATTCATGGTTCATTTATTCTTTCCATACTTTTTTCGCAAATAATTGGAGCTTTATTAGGAGATTTAGTTATTGGAAATAGAAGAGCTTTATTTATCGGTGGCATCTTGCAAACCTTAGGAATTCTTTGTTTTCTTCAACCTTCTTTGACTTTTGTATATATTGGTATAGGTTTAATTTCTTTAGGAAATGGTTTATATATTCCGAATTTCTCCGCAGAATTTGGTAAAAATTATTTAGATAAGCAAGATTTATTAGACGCAGGATTTACGATTAATTATGCTGCAATCAATATTGGAGCTTTGATTGGTGTTGCTTTGGTTGGTTATATAGGAGAATTTTATGACTTTGTATATGGCTTCTTTGTAGCTGGTTTGTTCAGCTTTGCTTCAACGGTTTTATTGATTTTTAGCAAAAAAACTAATGGATTAACACCAACGACAACCAAGTTTATTGAAAGCAAAAATATTTATCTATTCTTAATTTTTGTTTTTTCTATTGGTCTATTTTGGCTGTTTTATGACAAAGGGTCTATAAAATTATACAATTTAGAATATAATGTAATTACACTTTTCTCTTTCCAATTGCCCAATCTAATGTTCCAATCAATTAACAGTTATTTCGTAATGGGATTATCAATTTTGGCTGCTTTCTTATGGACTTTTTATTATAGTAATCAAGCTTCCAAATTAATTTTAGGATTTCTATTTACCGCATTAGGTTTTAGTTTGTTATTCTTAATACCATAATCCGTTACGCAAGAAAATATTTTTTTATACTTATTTGCTATCTTACTAATAGCAGTGGGAGAAGTTTGTATCTCACCTGTTATAAATTCTGTTACTGTGAAGTATATCAATCCAAAATACTTAGCAATTGCTTTCAGTCTTATCTTTTTACCGAATAGACTTTTTGCATTTATACTTAGTTTCTGGAATGATTATTTTTATGATAATCCTACTTTTTCTTTAATCGTCAGTGTAATAGGTTTGGGCTTTTTCGGATTAGTCATATTGATATTGACTCAACTTAAGTTCAAAAAAAATTAAATCATGAATTATATCTTTTCTTTCCTTTCTTTCATTCCATTTGTATTTAATATAAATACAGAAATCCCTAAATCTGATATTCACAATTGTCAATCAATAGACTTTTTAAGACTAAATGAAATAGAATTACAAACTCAGTTTTTCAATCAATTAGATGCTATTTTAAGGATTCAATATCCAAATAATGAAAATAGAGAAGCAGATATTTTCGTTGATTTGAATGTTAATTTGTTAAATCAATTCTTGAAAGATATTGATGGCGACTTATTAACAAAAAATGGAAAATTTGAAAAAGAATATGATTTTAATATCGCTCCAGAAGAATATTATGATTCTGAAAAATGTAACGATAAAATCTCTATTCAATTCGATAAAACAGATTGTTCTTTTAGAATGGTAATTAGTAATTCATTTTTGGCTGAACCGAATTGGTGCACAGAAAGTACTATTATCTACGCTTTTAAAATTATAGATAATCACATTGTAGATTTTAATAGAAATGCTGCGGGTTAAAATAAAAAGTGCTATAATATTTATAGCACTTTTTCATTATTGATTATCAATTATCTTGCTACTGTAACATCACCTTTTACGATAACCACTTCATTATCCATAAATTCTACTTCTGCATAATAAACAAAAACATTAGGTGTAACTTTCTGTCCTCGATAAGTTCCGTCCCAGCCTTCTTCCTCTTGATTTGCAGGAATATTTTGCGCCTCAAACACTTTTCCTCCCCAACGGTCAAAAACCACTAAATTACGAACTGTTTTAATCGCAGGATTTCCTTGCACATAGAAATAATCATTAATACCATCATCATTTGGCGTGAATACATTTGGTACAAATAATGGTTTTTTAGGATTAATAAAAACAGTAACAGAATCCGTTGCTATACAGCCAGTTGAATTAAAAGAAGTCACTGTATAATTCGTTGTTACAACAGGAAAAGCCGTTGGATTATAACAAGTTTCACAACTCAAACTCCCACTATTATTCCAACTATACGGAAGTGTATCCAATGTATTTCCTTGTGCTAATAAATCGGTTGTAAAACCTAAATCAATTGTCACATCTTCTCCAGCATCAATCACATATTCCCAAGGTTCATTTACCATAATTGCTTCTTCAAACTCACAACCTAATGCATCTCGAATTGTCACAATATAAGTTCCTGCAAATAAATTAGTAAAAGTAGATGAAGTTTGAAATATCGTATCTGTATTAATATTATAAGTGAATGGCGGTGTTCCACCTGTTACATTTGCTGTAATTTCACCATCACTATAGCCGTAACAAGTTGCATCAATTACATCAAAACCTGTAATTTCTAAAACAGGCGGTTGTGTCAATGTAATTGTATCCTCAATGACACAAGCATTTCCATCTGTTGCGGTTACTTGATAGAAACCTGCAATTAAATTATTCAAAACACTATCGATTCCACCAATTACATTCCAATTATAACTATAATCTCCAACTCCTCCAGTCACGGTTGCTGTTGCTTGTCCATCATTTCCATCAGAACAAGAAATATTTATTCCCGACATTGTAATTTCTAAAGAATCTGGTTCTGGTACAAATATTTCAAATTCTCCTTGACATAAATTATTATCTGTTACTGTTAGAAAATAAGTTCCTGTAGGAAGATTCATTAATGAATTTTGTGTATTATTTCCGCTACCAAAATCAAATAAGTAAGGCGCTGCACCATTTCCCATAGTTGCCGTAATCGAGCCATTTGCATCGCCATAACATAATGGCGGAATAACGAAATCATCTAAAGAATCTAAAACTAATTCTAATTCCCAAACTCTAAAAGTCATCATCGTATCACAGCCAGCATTATCTGTTACTGTTACATCATAGAATCCATTCGGAACATTATTAATCAAATTCGTTGAACTTGCCACTGGAGACCAATTATAAGCAAAAGGTGGCGTTGCTCCATTTACCAATAACTCCAAAGCGCCATCTTGTCCACCTGCACAAGTTGGTTGAGTTAATAATGTATCAACTTGATAAAACGGTGGAGAATTAATGGTTTCTGTGATTATCGTATCACAACCAATTGCATCTGTAAAAGTTACCGTATAAGTTCCTGCACCGAGGTTAGTTATATCTTGAGTCGTTGCTCCAGTTGACCATGCATAAGTATGTGGTATAAATATATTAGCCGTTGTTAAATCTACAGAACCATCTTGATTTCTGGCACAAATTACATCCGTTGCAGTCGCATTCATTTGTACGGCATTAATCGTTTCACAACAAGCTTCTACATACAAAGATTGAATATCTGTTACTCTACAACCAACATCAGCCGTTGCTCTCAATCTTACAAATTTTTCTCCTGGAAGTAGATAAGAAACCGTATGGCTTCCTCCTGTATTTGCAGTTTGAACAGAAGCATTCTGACCAAAATTCCAATTCCAACCTGTAATCGTTCCTGCTGAAAAAGTAGAACCATCTGCAAAGGTAACTGCTTCTCCTGCACAGATTGTATCTTCAGATAATGTGAAATTGGCATCCGGACCTACAAAGGTTCCTGTTCCTCCAAATGAAATAGAAAAGCCATTCCCAGAATTACTAAAATTATTTACCATCAAAGCGTAAGTTGCGCCAACTTGCATATTCAAAGCTGCTAAAAAGTTATCATCTGTTCCTGTTGCACAACCTGGCATTTCAGTAACATCTGTATTTGAAGTATTTAAACCTGTTGCACCAGTACAAGCTACCCAATTTGCTAATGGTTGTCCTACATTTTCACCAGATGCCATACAACGTAACTCTATTTTATTGTTACAATCAGCCAATCCGCCTGGCAGTTCAAATACCATAAAATCTAAATCATCATCAGGATTATTTGGTGTAAGTGTAAAAGTCAATGTTCCAGCATCTTTACAAATCCACTTATACCAAGTAGAAGCATATTCTACCTGCTGACAAGTACTCGTGCCTAATTCATTTGTCAAACTTCCCGAACCTACAACCGACTGAACTGTAAAAGGTGATTTATCACATAATACAACGCCAATCGGACAATCCGAAGTTGCTTGAGGCGGCGCATTATAATTATCTATACAAAGTTGAAAAGTTCCTGTAAAATCGACTCTACAATCGACTCTTATATAATAGGTTTGTCCTACAGTTAAATTCGTTGCAAAAGTTTGAACAGAACCACTTGCAGTAGCATCTGTGGCACAAGATATTTCTGTAGTTGCAGTACAATTATCATAGATAGCAACCTCAGGAAATTGTAATGTTCCCCAATTATTATTATTTACATCTCCTAAAACGACTACTGAAACATCACTCGCAACAGCAGTGAATGAAAACCATACATCATTGATTTGTCCTAACCAACAAACTGGAGGAGTTGTAGCTGAAGCTGTTGCATCTATAGTTGTATATGCGCCAGCATTTGAACAATAAGCTACTGGATTTGGAATATTAATCGCATTAATACATTCATCATTTGCAGGTTGAGCAAAAGTTAAAATTGGTAAAAACAAAAAGATTATTATGGAAAAAATTGTAAAGGTTGAATGTTTCATATTTCGTATTTTAGCGAATTAACATTTTAATATTAGTATAGGTAATTATTGTACTTCATAAACACCTCTAAATTATACATTTTCAACGAATGAATTAGTCAATTGTGTATAGTTTTATATTAAAATAAGTTTTCAACTATTAAATTGAACTTATGAATGAATAAACGGTTTTTCAAAAAAATTAAAAAACACTATAATTGAAAGGGTGAAAGTGTATCTTTGTGCCTTAAAATGAGATATTAGGATTTAAACGTTAGATATTAGAAAAAACGTTTATTATTTCTAATATCTAAATACTAATATCTAACATCCAATATATGTCAATCAAACAAAATATACCAAATTTATTAACACTCGCAAATGTGATTTGTGGATGTTTAGCCATCTTGAGTTTATTTCAAGGTAATTATATTATGGTATTTTGGTTTTCATTTATTGCAGGTTGGTTAGATTTAGGTGACGGTTTAGTTGCGAGATTATTAAATGTTAAATCCGAATTAGGTAAGGAACTCGATTCTTTGGCAGATATGGTAACTTTCGGCGCTTTACCAGGATTTATCTTTTATTATTTAATCACTCAACATTTAGGCGGTACTTGGGCATATTTACCTTATGTCGGTTTTGTTGTTTCCGCAGCTTCTGCATATAGATTAGCAAAATTCAATATAGACACTCGTCAAACTGAAAACTTCATTGGTGTTCCAACACCAGCAAATGCAGCATTTGCAGTTGGTTTATTAATGACTTATGAAAATACAGCTTTACTTTCATTTGTTTATTCACCTTGGGTTTTAGTAGGTTTAGCGATATTAAGTGCATATTTATTAAATTCAAATTGGCAGCTATTTAGCTTCAAAATGAAGAATTTTAAATGGAAAGGAAATGAAGTCCGTTATATATATTTGGTCATCACTTTAGGGTTAATTCCCTTTTTAGGTTGGGCGATTTTCGTAATCGGTTTCTTCTTATACATTATCTTTTCAATTATTAATTTTTGGAAAAACTAAACTGTTATATTGCTACATTGCTATATTGTATTAACAGTATATCAATAAACCAGTATAACAATAAAACAATAAAAATATAATGAAATTTACAGCAACAATTGACGTTTTACCTTTGAAGGAATTATTGGATCCACAAGGAAAAGCAGTTGAAAAAGGATTGAAAAATTTAGCTTTAGATTCAATTCAAAGTGTTCGTATTGGAAAACACATCGTTTTAGAAGTAGAAGCAGCAGATGAAGCAGCAGCAAGAGTTGCAGTTGAAAAAGCTTGTAAGGAATTATTACATAATCCTGTAATGGAATTTTACACTTACACGATTAAGTAATGCTCAAACCGTGTCGGTTTTTGAAACCGACACGGTTTCTAATAGAAATTTAAAAATATGCTAACCGTCGTCCCAACACCTATTGGTAATTTAGAAGATATGACTTTCAGAGCAATTCGAGTTTTGAAAGAATCTGATGTTATTTTGGCAGAAGATACACGAACTTCTAAAAAATTGATGACGCATTTTGAAATTGATACACCACTAAAATCTTATCATCAACATAATGAACATAAGGTTTTGGAGAATATTATCAACTTATTGCAAAGCGGTTCTCATATTGCTTTAATCTCTGATGCAGGAACTCCTGCGATTTCTGACCCTGGTTTTTTATTAGTTAGAGAATGTGTCAAACGACATATCAAAGTCGAATGTTTACCTGGTGCTACGGCATTTGTTCCAGCTTTGGTCGCTTCTGGCTTACCAGCAGACAAATTCTTTTTTGAAGGCTTTTTGCCACACAAAAAAGGAAGACAAACTCGCTTAAAATATCTGGCAGAATCGCCTTATACCTTTATTATTTATGAATCACCTTATCGTTTAATCAAGTGTTTGAAACAGTTAGCGGAACATTGTGGCAAAGATAGAATTGCTTGTGTTTGTAGAGAAATTTCTAAACTCTATGAAGATGTTTATACCGAAACGATAGAGAATTTGATTAAGCACTACGAAGAAAACAAGGATAAAGTTCGAGGGGAAATTGTGATTGTGGTTTCGGGAAAGTAAACCTTTGAACCGCAGAATTTCGAATACTGAATTACGAATGTCGAAGTTTAACCTACTTTATCATGAAAACAATTCAATTGGTAATAATTCTTTTCATGGAATAATTCGTCAGTTCTGAAGTTTAAAAATTCAGTTTTAATCTAAAACCTAATAAAATGAATAATCTATTCGTCAACTGTAATAATTGTGGGCAAAAACTCCAAATTGAAGATGGAATTATGTTCACCACTTGCATAAATTGTCACTCGACATTAGAAATTGTAAGAACCTTTAACTCCGTTTATACTAAAGCTAAAGAAGATATACCAACTGAAATCATTCCTGAAATAGCTTTGAAACCTATGGAATTAGACAGAAATGACATTTATAAACAAATAGAATTATTGGATAGAGAATGGCAAAATACTTTGCCAACTTTTATGGTAAAAGGCAGTTTACCAGATTTGTCGGAGTCGTCCTTTAATATTTTATCAATCCTCTTCTACATAATTTTAGCTACTATTACAGGATGTGGATTATTCATAGGTTATTTGCCATTAGTTGTAATTGGTTTTTCAGGATTATTATTTTTCACATTATTAAATTTTTTGAATAATAATAAATCTAAAAGGCATAGAAAATACAAGATTGCTAAAAATAAACATGAGCAAAAACGAGTTGAACTAATAAAATCTTTGGAAGGATAACAAAATTGAACCGCAGAATTTCGAACGCTGAATTACGAATATCGAAATTTGACCTACTTTACCTTGAAAATAATTCTATTAGTGATAGTTTGATTTTTCATGGAATAATTCGTCAAAACTTCGATATTCAATATTCGAAATTCATCTGTTCTGCGGTTCAAGAAAGGTGAGAATTATCATTC